>JAHFPK010000019.1 GCA_023266715.1 Hyphomicrobiales bacterium
GCGCCGACATCAACCTGGTGCGATTGCCGGAGACACTCGATTTTGCGACGGCAGCCAGCCTGGGCTGCCGCTTTGTGACGTCTTTTCGCGCCATTGTCGATCAGGGTGGGGTCTCCGCCGGGCAATGGGTTGCGGTCCATGGCTGCGGCGGTGTGGGACTCTCCGCCATCATGATCGCCAATGCGTTGGGTGCCGATGTCATTGCTATCGACATTGCAGACCAGAAACTCGAATTGGCCAAGTCCGTAGGAGCGGCCGCCACTGTGAATGCCAGCAAGGTGGCAAACGTCGTCGAAGCCGTCATGGAGACTACAAAAGGCGGTGCCCATGTTTCCGTGGATGCCCTCGGCCATCCCATCACATGTTTCAATTCAATCAGCAATTTGCGGAAGCATGGCAAGCACATTCAGGTGGGGCTAATGCTGGCAGAGAACAGCACCCCAAAAATCCCGATGGGCAAAGTCATTGCCCACGAGCTTGAAATTCTTGGCAGTCACGGCATGCAGGCCCATCGCTACGACGCCATGCTGGCCATGATTCAATCGGGGAAACTGTCTCCCAAAAAACTTATCGGAAAAACCATAAACCTGGAACAATCGATCGACGCGCTGATGAATATGGACAAGTTTGAAGCCACGGGCGTGACCGTCGTGACAAAATTCTAAAGCAAGCCAAGCGCGACAAGCGCCGCTTTCAAATTTTCCGGCGAAGTGAAATGATACGCCTTCATACCAACCGCTTCAGCGCCCTTCACATTGGCTGCACTGTCATCAATGAACAGGCATTCGGCGGCCTCAAGGCCATTGCGCCCAAGCAACAATTGATAGATGGCGGGATTAGGCTTGATCAACCGCTCATCACCTGAAACCACGATATCCCTGAAATTATAAAGAAAGGGAAAGCGCTGCTTTGCTTCGCGGAACTTGTCGCCATTCCAGTTGGTGATCGCATAGACGGGTGCGTCGCGCTCCACCAGTTCATTGAAAATTGCAACTGTTCCCTCAATGGCATGGGGCAAGGTTTCATGCCAGCGCTCGTCATAGGCGGCAATCGCTTCCGCATGATCGGGGTGGAGCTTGATGGCGTGGCGCACGGCATCAGCGAAACTCCGTCCCCGGTCCTGTTCCAGGTTCCATTCATGATTGCAGACATGGGCGAGGAACCATTCCATTTCAGCTTCATCATCAAAATATTGCGTGAAGAGAAAACGCGGATCCCAACGCAAGAGGACATTTCCAATATCGAAGACGATGTTCATGGCGGCGCGTTCAACTTAGCTCGCCTCTGCCATGGCCTCGGCTTCCGCCAGGTTGACTGACACAAGCTGCGATACACCGCGCTCCATCATGGTCACGCCGAAGAGCCGGTGCATGCGCGCCATGGTGAGTTCGTGGTGGGTGATGATGAGGAAGCGGGTTTCGGTGCGTTCCAGCATGGCGTCAAGCAGATTGCAGAAGCGCTCCACATTGTGATCGTCGAGCGGTGCGTCCACTTCGTCGAGCACGCAGATGGGCGAGGGGTTGGTGAGGAACACGGCGAAAATCAAAGCGAGCGCCGTCAAGGTTTGTTCGCCGCCCGACAACAATGAAAGCACCGTTGGCTTTTTTCCCGGCGGATTAGCCATGATTTCAAGACCAGCTTCCAGCGGATCATCGGACTCAATCAATTGCAGTTCCGCCTTGCCGCCGCCAAACAGCGTGGTGAAGAGCTCGCCAAATTTTTCATTAACCGTGCCAAAGGCATGAAGCAGGCGCTGGCGGCCTTCGCGGTTCAGGCTCGAAATGCCGCCGCGCAACTTGTTGATGGCCTGAACGAGGTCGTCGCGTTCCTTGATCAGTGTCGCAAGCTGGGTTGCAACCTGTTCGGCCTCTTCCTCGGCCCGCAAATTCACCCCCCCCAAGCGCTCACGGTCTTCCCGGAGGCTCAGCAGCCTGCGTTCAATGTGTTCAGTGTCCTCAATCTTGTCGAGGTCAAGGCCTGCATTGACAACAATCTCGGAAGGTGCGCATTGCAGAGTTTCCGCAATGCGGCGCTCACTTTCTTCGTGGCGTTGTTTCGAAGCTTCAAGACGCGCCTCGAAGCGCGCATGATCCTCGCGTGATGTCGAAGCCAATTCCTGGGCCTCACGCAGAATCTGGTCAGCGGCGCGAACCGCATTCTCGCCCTCGGCCAAGGCATCAGCCGCAACCTTGCGTTCGGTCTCCGCCTCCTGCAGCATGTTCATCAGCTTGCGGCGCTTGTCCGCCAGGATTTGTGGCTGGCCTGCAAGCTCGGCAATGGCCGAACGAGTTTCCTCGGCGCGTGCAGTCAGGTGTGCAATCTGTTCCGCCGCGCGCTTAGCCCGCTCGCCCCATTGCAGGCGCTCAGCTTCAATTGCGCTGATGCGCTCGGCTCTCGCCCTCGCTTCACGTTCGAGGCCGTCATGCTTGGCGCGGGCTTCCGCGTAAGCCGCGCGCTCGCGATTGACATTGTCACGCAAGGCGGCAACCTCTTGCGCCAGCCCTTCCAGTACCGGAATGGCCTGGAGTTCGATCTGCGCCGCTGCAAAACTGCCGCGCACTTCCTCAAGCGATTGGGTGATGCGGCGTATACCCTCATCCAGCGCACTGGTTTGCGCCAGACGCTCGGCAATTTGCCGCTCATGCTTGGCCAACGCCTGCCGCGCCACTTCAACCGATGATGTGGCAGCCCGCCAGGCTTCGCGTTTTTCGCGCTCGGCCCGCGCGCCCGCTTCGACCGATTGTTTGGCTGCTTCGAATTTCTGGCTCGCCTCGGCGGCAATTCTTGCGGCGTCCTGCACCTCGATTTCGAGAAGCGTCAGGCGGTTGCGCTCGGCCAGCCGCTTCGCCGCCGCACTCGGTGCATCTGCCGCCGAGGTAAATCCGTCCCAGCGCCAAACGTCGCCTTCGCGTGAAACCAGCCGCTGGCCCGATCGCAGTTGCGCCTGCAAGGCCTGTCCTAACGACCTGGAGACAACGCCAATATGCGAAAGCCGGCGCGCCAGAGCCTGCGGAGCCTGCACAAAGTTGGAAAGGGGTTGCGCTTCGCCCGGTAATGAAACTCCATCTTCCAAAGGTGGAAGCCCGCGCCAATGGGTGGGCGCCCCTTCGTCCGATGACGCATCGATATCATCGCCAAGGGCAGCACCCAATGCTGCCTCATAGCCCCGTTCCACCTTGAGCTGGTCGACCAGCGCGGGCCAAAGGTTATCATCGCTCGCTTTCAGCAAATTCGTCAGCGTACGGACTTCCGTCTGCAGGCGTTCCGCTTTGCGCCGTGCTTCGTCATGGGCGTGGCGCGTATCCGTTTCGACCTGGCGGGCCACGCGCAGTGCCACCTCCGCATGGTTGGCCGCTGTTTCATTGGAAGCCAGGACTGCAACCGCCGCTTCAACCGCGGCGGCAAGTGTCGGCCCATCGCCGGTGCTGCCCATCTGTTCGAGCAAGGCCTGGCGCTTTGCGCCGGTTTCACTCGCATCCCGTTCAAGGCGGGTAATGCGTTGCCGCTGTTCGTCAATCGAGCGGGTAATGGCGCCGCGCCGCGCTGTCAGTTCGGAAAGCCGCGCTCCTGCCTGGTCGGCGACGTCTTGCGCTGTGGCCAGCGCGCTGGCGACACTTTGCAAGGCCAGGGCCGCTTCGGCGCGCAAGTCTCCATCATTTTCCTGTGATGCCTTAAGCGTTGTGTCTTCTTCAACAAGCCGGGCGATGACACTGTCCGTATCGCCAAGCGTATGCTGTTCGCGCGCCAGATCGGCAACGGCCTGCACCAGACGCTGGTCCAGTTCCTTGCGCCGCGATTCAACCCGGCGTTCTTCCTCATCAAGGCTGCTGCGCTCAACGGCCAGGCGTTGCAACACGGCGGCACGGATGGTTTCCTGCTCGCGCAGCGCTGGCAATTTCTCGCCTAGTTCGTCGCGCGCCCGCAGTTTTTCGGAAGCAGCCCGCGTGTTCTCGGCCAGAACGCGCGTCGATTCATCAAGCGCTGCCGCATCCTTTTGAGTGCTTTCCACCGCTTCTTTCCACGCCACATAAAGGCCGGCTGCTTCCAGCTTTCTGATTTCAGCGGAAATCAGCTTGTATTTCTGCGCCTGCCGGGCCTGCCGCTTCAAACTGTTGAGCTGGCTTTCAAGCTGCGATGTCACATCTTCAAGACGCGTGAGGTTCTGCTCCGCCGCCTTCAGTTTCAGTTCCGCTTCATGCCGGCGCGTATGCAGGCCGGTGATGCCCGCCGCTTCTTCGAGAATCAAACGCCGCGCCTGGGGCTTCGCATTGATGATCTCGGCAATCTGCCCCTGCCGCACCAGGGCCGGCGAACGCGCGCCGGTTGACACATCGGCAAACAGCAATTGCACATCGCGCGCCCGCGCATCGCGGCCATTGATATGGTAGGCAGAGCCAGCTTCTCGCTCGATCCGCCGCGAGATTTCCAGAACTTCGCTGTCATTGTGCTGCGGAGGCGCCGAGCGGTCGTCGTTCGACATCGTCACCATGACTTCCGCCATGTTGCGCGAAGGCCGCTGCGTGGTGCCGGAGAAGATCACATCATCCATGCCGGAGCCGCGCATGGATTTGTACGAGCTTTCGCCCATCACCCAGCGCAACGCCTCAAGCAGATTGGATTTGCCGCAGCCATTGGGGCCAACCACGCCCGTCAGGCCCGGTTCAATCAAAAGCTCCGTGGGCTCAACAAATGATTTGAACCCCGAAAGCCGCAGCCGTGTAAACTTCATCTTGCCTCAAGCCCCAGTTCTGGCCGCTCCTCAACCCAGAAGCGAATCAATCTTTGCACGGAAGGCTTCAATCGTATTTTCGCCCTCATATCTTTCGCCGTTCACAAAGAAAGTTGGAATGCCGGTCACACCGAAGCCCTCGGCTTTCGTGCGCACGGCCAGAATGTCTTTGGCAATCGCCTCATTCTTCATGCAGGCCTCAAAGCTTTCCTTGGTAAAGCCTGCCTGCTGCGCAATCTTGTTGAGCCCGGCGAGCGGATCCTGCGTCCACTCCGGTTGCGTCGTGAAGAACACGTCAATCAGCGGGAAGTATTTTTCCTTGGGCGCACAGCGCGCCAGCATGAAAGCCGCGAGGGCCGCATCCTGGTGCGGAAACTCGCGGAACACGAAACGGATCTTGCCCGTGTCGATATATTCTTTTTTCAGCGTGATGAACGTATCGTTATAAAACGCCGCGCAATGGGGGCAGGTGGCCGAGGCATATTCAATCACCGTCACCTTGGCCGTATCAGGACCGAGGGTCATTTCGCCAAAGGCCGGTGCGTCATTAAGGCCGGTGAGATCGACGGCAAATGATGGTGCGGCGCCAAGGGCCAGGCCAGCGAGCGCTGCCGAACCAAAAATGACCTCGCGTTTATTGAGCTTATTCATGGAATCTACCTACTAGATGTTGAGGGTTGGGAACAATTGATTATTTTTCGTGTGGAGAACCTGGCCGTTTGGCAAGCGCCCCTGCGCCAAGGCGGTGCAGGGCCTCTCTCAGCCTTTCGTCTGCAATGGATTGAAGGCGCAGCAAAAGCGCTTCTTCGGTCTTGTCATCGATGATATTATCTTTATTTATCAGTGGCTTAGCTTTTGCGAGATGACCTTGCATGATCTTGATGGAAGTAATCGCACCATAGCCATAAAACTGGTTGATGCGCTCGATGATCTGGTGGGTCTGGTATTGCAGGTCGAGGCCGCGTCCGGGCTCAGCCCGGATAACCAGGGTGCCGCCCAGTTTTTGCGCATTTTCGCCAGAACCCCGCGGCCACTTGATTCGCTCTGGTTCACAATGCCGGGCCAGCGCTTCGCCCACAATTTCCGGCCAGCGCGCCATGAGTTCCCCATAGGCAAAGCCATAGCGGGCAAAGCTTGCCTTGGTGAGCTTCTCAAAATGCTTGTCGAGCCGTTCCATGTCGCGTCTATATAATACGGTTTTAACGTGATGCGAGTGTTGATCCAGGACCATGGCAGAACAAGGGCTTCACCAGGATTTGGCCGGAAAACTTCTGGCCTGGTATGACGGACATGCTCGCGACCTGCCGTGGCGCGCAAAACCAGGTATAAAACCCGATCCCTATCATGTCTGGCTTTCCGAAATCATGTTGCAGCAGACAACGGTTGCCACGGTTCGGGACTACTACATTAAATTTTTGTCACGCTGGCCGGAGGTGGCTGATTTAGCGACAGCCAGCCAGGAAGATGTGCTACGCGCCTGGGCGGGGCTCGGCTATTACGCCCGCGCTCGCAACTTGCATGCCTGTGCCAAAGAGGTTGTCAGAGACTGGAACGGAGAATTTCCCGATACGGAAGAGGCCTTGCGCACACTTCCCGGAATTGGCCCCTATACAGCGGCAGCCATTGCAGCGATTGCTTTTGACCAGCACCACGCCGCCGTTGATGGCAATGTGGAACGCGTAATGGCAAGGGTCTATGCCATTGAATCACCGCTACCTGCCGCAAAGCCCTTGATCAAGGAGAAGGCACAGGCTTTGGTGCCGAAGAAACGCGCCGGTGACTTTGCCCAGGCGTTGATGGACTTGGGTGCCACTATTTGCACGCCACGCACGGCGAACTGCCATATTTGTCCGTGGACTGATAATTGCAATGGGCGCAAGCGCGGCATCGCCGAAAGCCTGCCGCGCAAGATGCCCAAGGCAAAAATCCCGACGCGCCTTGGCATCGCCTTTTGGATTGAGCGCGATGACGGTCGCATTCTCCTGCGAAGGAGGCCGCAAAAAGGCTTGCTTGGCGGCATGGTGGAAATTCCCTCGACTCCATGGGAAGCCAAGCTGCCACGCAAAGTGGCCGGTCCCGTGGAGGCCAGTTGGACCAAGTCAACGCTCCTTGTGGAACACACCTTCACGCATTTTCATTTGCAACTCTCAGTCTGGAAAACATCGACAACAGATTTGTCGCTGCCGGATCACGGTGATTATCGCTGGGTACATAAAGACGAACTCGTGCATGAGGCCTTGCCATCCCTCATGCGGAAAGTTGTAGTTGTTGCTCTGAAGTAGAGCACTTTACCTTTCCCCCAATTTCATTGGGGGCGAGGCATGATCAGACATTCTACCTTCTTCCGCCATGGACAGGCGATGATCACCTAGCTCCGGGGCTCCATCACGCCATGGGCTTCCAGCGCCGCCTTGAGTTTAGGCCGCGCCCGCACGGCCTGCGCGAATTTTGCGATGGCAGGGAATTCTGCATGAACAACCGTTTCCTTCGGCCTGCTCCAAACACACAGCATAAAGGCGTAGATGTCGAGTGCCGAATAGGCCTCGCCCATCAGCCATGGCCCTTCGGTCTCCAGGCGATGCGCCAGGATGGACCAAAGTTGATTGCATTTCTCAATCGACTTTCCAGCAATGAAGGCCTCTTCCGTCGTGTTGCGCGCGTAGTAATTTCCGGCATCGCCCATGTTGATTGCAACATAGAGATTAGTGCTCAGAAAATGCAGCCACGAGAGAAATTCGCCGTAATCATCTGAACCCGGCTGTGGCGCCAGCCCCTTGTCGGGATGGGCCGTCACCAGAAATGATATGATGGCAGCCGATTCAAAAAGCGTCCGGCCGTCAGAAAGTCCTAACGCCGGAATATAGCCGAGGGGACTCAAGGCACGGAATTCCGGAGCTGCAACCTGTTCCGGCGTCATCCAGATGTTGGTGTAGGGAACATCCATTTCCTCCAGCAGGAAATGCACGCACATGGAACCCCAGGCCTTCACATTGTAGAGCTTGTACATAGTGACGTCCTCCCCGCTCGCAAACGTTTAGACGTAGTGTTATGGCAATCCTGTGACGGTTGCCTAGCGCCGTCCGCCGACCTCATCGATATGGTTCAGCATGTCAGCGGGATCTTCAAACACCCGGTAGGCGCCCGATCTTTCAAGTTCGTCCGTGCCATAGCCGCCGGAGAGAAAGCCTATGCCAAGGGCCCGCGCCCTTTGCGCCGCCAGCATGTCCCAAATGCTGTCACCCACTACACAGGCCGTCTCGATTTCAATACCCAGCCTTTCCGCCGCCGCCAGGAACAGGTCAGGGTCAGGCTTGGCATAAGCCACCAGATCGCGTGTGACCACCGGAACCTTGTCCGGATCAACGCCCAGGATTTTGAGAACCGGGCCGGCAGTCAGCATCCGGCCCGACGTGGCTATGGCCCAGGGAATATTGTTGTCGGTCAAATATTTCAATAGCTCGCGAGCGCCGGGCAGGGCCCGCGTGTTAGCAGAATGTTTGCTGTAGTGGCTGGCATGAAGGGCGCGAAGCCGCGCCAGTCTGTCGTTGTCAAACTCGATGCCCGTCTCTCTGGACAAAGCTCTCGTGAACAGGCCGCCCGACATGCCGATACGCCGATGAATGCGCCAGATCGATACCTCAATGCCTTCCTCGTGCAGGGCCGCGCTCCACGCCAGGACATGGTCATAGACGCTGTCAACCAGCGTGCCATCGAGATCGAAAAGGAAAGAGGTGGGTTGTCGGGCTTTCACGGCGATGGTCTCCCTGTCAGAAGCAGGAGACCTAGAACGGCTGCGTTTTTCACGCAACCTCAATTCCTGCAGGTCAGATCAGCAGCTTTTCGACGATGACAGTATCCATCCATTTGCCATCGAGGCGGCCATGTTTTTCATAGGTGCCGACTTCCCGAAAGCCGAGGGCTTCGCAAAGTTTGCGGCTGGCGAGATTTTCCGGAAAAATCCGCGACAGAAGTTTCCACCAGCCGCGTGCCCTGGCTTCGTCGATCAAGGCGCCAAGTGCTGCTCTGCCATGGCCCTGGCTCCTGCCTTCGCGCGCCACATAAACGGAAAATTCGCGGACCCCATCATAGCAGGGCCGCGTCCGGTAGGGGAATGCAATGGCATAGGCCTGGATATTTTGGTTCTCGCCCGAAACAAAAATCGGATAACCCTCGGCAAACCAGACAAGGATTTGCTCCGCCGTCCGTGGTTCGGTTTCAAACGTGGCAACGCGGTCTTCTATTCCCTCATTGTAGATTTCTGCAATCCTTGCCGCATCGGACTTAGTGCCCGCCCGCGTAAAGCGTTCGCTCACGCCGCAGAACCCATCTCCGCCCGTACCTGTTGGCGAAGCACATCGATAGGCACGAGGTTGGCGCCTTTGCGTACATGCCAGAAAGTCCAGCCGTTGCAGGCTTCGGCCCCTTGCACATAGGCGCCGATCTTGTGGATGGAACCGCTGTTGTCCTTGCAGGCAATGGAGCCATCGGCACGAACGCGTGCGGCCACGCGCGCGGTGGGGTCATGCAGCGTATCGCCCGCCTTCACCAGCCCGCGCTCCAGCAGTGAACCGAAGGGGATGCGCGGTTCGGCGCGCTTGGCCGTGGTTGTCTTGAGCGCTTCAGATGAAAGCTCATCAGTTGCAGCGATGCGCGCGCGTGCCGACTGCGCATAATATTCCTCGCGCTCGATGCCAATGAAAACCCGGCCTAATTGTTTGGCGACAGCACCGGTGGTTCCGGTGCCAAAAAATGGATCAAGCACGATATCTCCTGGATTGGTGGAAGAAAGCATGACGCGGTGCAGCAGGGCCTCCGGTTTTTGCGTTGGATGAAGCTTGTCGCCGTCGTCATTTTTCAGGCGCTCGCCGCCGGTGCACAGAGGCAGCGTCCAGTCGGAACGCATTTGCGAATCGTCGTTGAAAATTTTCATCGCTTCGTAATGGAAGGTATATTTTGAATTAGCGCTCTTTCCCGCCCAGATCATGGTCTCATGGGCGTTGGTGAAACGGCGGCCGCGAAAATTCGGCATGGGATTGGTTTTTCGCCAGATTACGTCATTGAGAATCCAGTAGCCGAGGTCCTGCAAGATGGAACCCACGCGGAAGATGTTGTGATAGGAACCGATCACCCACAGCGCGCCATTTGGCTTCAAGGCGCGGCGGCATTCCGTGAGCCATGCCCGCGTGAAATCATCGTAGGCCGCAAAGCTGGAAAACTTGTCCCAGTGGTCATCAACCGCGTCGACCTTGCTTTGGTCAGGCCGCGTCAGATTGCCGGCGAGCTGCAGATTATAGGGCGGATCGGCGAAGACAAGGTCAATCGAGCCCGTCGGGATCTTCTTCAATTCGGACAGGCAATCGCCCAACAACACGCGGTTGTGGAGCGGCCTTATATCCGGTTTTGTTTCGAAACCCATCGATGAACTCTGTACCCAACGCAACAAACTTGATTCAGATTTCCATCATGAATCTTTGCGGAGTCCGCGTGAATCGAATTCAAGAATTGTGGTTAACGAGTAAGCAACTTTGCGATGGGAGCGAAGCTTTTTCGGTGGTGAATGCAGGGGCCAAGTTCGTTCAGAGCTATATGGTGGAAGTCCGTACCATAGCCCTTGTGACGGGAAAAACCGTATCCCGGAAACTCCCGGTCGAGTGCCACCATGATCCGGTCGCGCGTGACTTTGGCGATGATCGAGGCGGCAGCGATGGAAAGCGAGCGGGCGTCGCCGGAGACAATGGTTTGAACCACGCAGGAAAGTTTGGGCGCACAATTGCCATCGACCAATGCATAGTGTGGTGCTTCCTTGAGATTGTGAACCGCTTCCGCCATGGCCCACAAGGTGGTGGCGAGGATATTGTCACGGTCGATGCGGTTCTCATCACCAATGCCGACACCCACTTTTGCCGAAACCATGATTTCGGCAAAGAGCCTCTCGCGTTGCTCCTCCTTGAGTTTCTTGGAATCATTCAGGCCTGGGGGGATACTCTCGGGATCAAGAATAACGGCGGCGGCAACTACGGGCCCAGCCAATGGCCCTCGCCCCGCCTCGTCAATGCCACACACCAGTGAAAACCCTTGCGCTCTCGCGGCAAGTTCAAAACTGAAATCCGGTCCAGCGGAATCGTTCTGTGTCATGGCCCATAAGGGCCATAACTCTAAATCAGCGTCAACTGCTCGCCTGCTTGCGGTGGCCGGCGGAAGAGATCGGTCGCAAGTTTCGAGCGCTTGCGATTGATGCCAAGGCGTTCGGCCGCCAATTGGAAGCGTCGACCGATGGTCCAGGCATAGGGCCCCGTGCCCGTCATGCGCCGTCCAAACGTGGGGTCATTTTCCTTGCCGCCCCGCATGGATTTCACCAGCGCCATGACCTTGGAAGCCCTGTCCGGCATTTCCGTCATCAGCCATTCCTTGAAAATGTCTTTCACTTCGAGCGGAAGGCGCAGCAACGTATAACCCGCCTCCTTGACGCCAGCCACCGCAGCAGCCTTCAGGATAGCCTCGATTTCCATGTCATTCACCGCCGGGATCACCGGTCCCATCATGACAACAGTGGGAACTCCCGTCGCCGACAGGACACTCAGAGCCTCAAGCCGTTTAGCAGGGATTGAGGCTCGAGGCTCCATCGCGCGCGCCAACTTCCCATTGAGAGTTGTGAGTGAAATCGCAACTTTCACCAGTCCGCGTTCCGCCATCGACGTCAGGATGTCCAGATCGCGCAGCACAAGCGAGGACTTGGTGACAATGCCCACCGGGTGATTGAACTCGGACAACACTTCCAAGATCTGCCGTGTAATCCGGTAGGTCCGTTCAATCGGCTGGTAGGGGTCCGTATTGGCCCCCAGCGCAATGGTGCGCGGGCTGTAATTGGGCGCGGTTAATTCCTCCCGAAGAAGCGCCGCCGCGTTCGGCTTTATGAAAAGCTTGCTTTCAAAATCAAGGCCGGGCGAAAGCCCCATATAGGCATGGCTGGGCCGTGCATAACAATAAACACAGCCATGCTCGCAGCCGCGATAGGGATTGATCGAGCGGTCAAAGGAAATATCCGGCGATTGGTTGCGCGCAATGATGGTTTTGGGCTGCTCTTCAAAAATTGTGGTCTTGAGCGGCGGCAAATCGGCTAGCGATTCCCAGCCATCATCAAAAAAGGAAATCCCATTTTTCTCAAAGCGCCCCGTCTCATTATTTCGAGCCCCGCGCCCCCGCAACTGGTGCGGCAAAGCAGTAAGCCGTCCCGCACCCGTAACGGCGGGATCGAAGGAAATGGAGGGTCTGGTATCGATCAGGGTTGGCATAGCTGCTATGTAGCGCAATTTTAGGAACATAACAAGAACAAACTTGTAATTTTAGGAAAATATCTCCATTGCCGGTGGCATGAAATTCAGGACCCAGTTGTTCGCCCTTGCCGCCCCCGTTTGCTGGGGAACCGGGCTGACCTTGGCGAAACCCGCAGTCACCCATTTCCCGCCCCTGTTCATGATGTTGCTGGTTTATGTGGGCATTGCCCTGGTCTCGCTGCTGACCGTGCGCGAAAAAATCAAAACGCCGTTGGTTTCCGTGCTGCTCATTTCCGTTTTTGCGGTCACCATTCAGGGTGCCTTCCTGTTTTGGGGCCTGCGCGGGGTTGAAGCGACAGCCGCCAATCTCGTGCTCCAGACCCAGGTGCCCATGGCGGTCTTGCTGGGCTGGTTTATTGCCGACGAAGCGCTGGATCGTCGCAAGCTGTTGGGAACCGCGATCGCCCTTGTTGGTGTTGCAATTGTCATTGGCCTGCCGGTGCAACGCCCGGCTTTACTGCCGGTTGCGCTCATTGTGATAAGCGGCTTCTTCTGGGCCCTGGGGCAGGTGCTGGCCCACAAGCTCAGCCGGGATAGTGGCATAGTGCTGTTGAAAGCCAATGCGCTGATGGGCGTGCCGCAGCTTGTTCTAGCCACGGCACTTCTTGAAACCGGCCAATGGGAGTCCATAACTTCAGCGGGGCCGGTTGAATGGGCAACCCTTGCCTTTGTCGCCTTTGTCGGTTTTTACCTCGCCTATATCGTGTGGTTTTCGCTGCTTCGCCGCTGCCGCATGGATGAGGCTGCTCCATTCGTGTTGCTGATGACACCGGTTGGGCTTCTCACCGCTGTTTTTGTTCTGGGCGAGACAATGTCAGGCGCGCAATTGCTGGGAGCCGCTGTTCTGCTCATTGGCCTTGCCATCGTGAATGGTTTTATTCCGCCAAAACAGAAATTGGCCTAACCCTTTTTCCGCTTCTGGTGTTCTTCCAGGCGCGGCATGATTTCCACGAAATTGCAGGGGGGATGGCGGTAGTCCAATTGGAATTTCAGGATTTCATCCCAGGCATCCCGGCAGGCGCCCGGCGAGCCAGGCAGGCAGAAAATGTATTTGCCTTTCGCAACACCGGCGGTGGCGCGTGATTGCACCGTTGAAGTTCCAATCTTGGGAAATGAAATCATGTGGAACAGGGTGCCGAAGCCCTCGATTTCTTTCTCGAACAAGGGTCGCAGCGCTTCGATGGTAACATCGCGCCCCGTAAGCCCCGTGCCACCCGTTGAAATAATGACATCTATGTCGGAGCGCTTGCTCCACGCCTTCACGATGCGGCGAATTTTGCCGACATCATCCTTGACTATCTGCCGGTCGGAAACACTGTGGCCTGCTTCCGTTATTCTGTCCTGCAAAGTCTGCCCGGATTTGTCATCGCTCAATGTGCGCGTGTCCGACACGGTCAGGATTGCGATGTGAAGGGATATGAATTCACGGGGCTCTGCCATTTATTTTCTCTCGAACACGAGGCGCGCCGCTAGCAGCAGAAACAATCCTGCAGAAATTCGTGAAAACCAGCGGCGGAAATTCAGGCTGGTGGAAAGGGCCGCACCTATTTTTCCGGCAAACAGGGCAACAATACAGTTGATGATCGTTCCACCCACATTGAAAATCATGCCCAGGATCAGAAGCTGCACTAGCGGCGAACCATTTTCCAGCCGGATGAAGGGCGGCAGAAACGCAAACATGAAGACAATGATTTTCGGATTGAACAGGTTGACCAGAACGCCGTCACGGAAAGCTGCAATTGTGCTGCGCTGTATACCGTCTTCGGAAAGCGCCGAGAGCGGCGACGTGAGGGTGGTATAGGCAATCCAAAGCAGATAGCAGGCCCCGGCATAGCGGATGAGATCGAAGAGAAGCGGGTACTGTGCCAGAATGACGGCAACACCAAGTGCCACAAATCCGAGATGGATGAGTGAACCTCCGGCAATGCCAAGACTCGCCGAAATTCCGCTGCGCGCGCCGCCTTTCAGGGATTGTCCCAGCACATACATCATGTCATTGCCGGGTGTGAGATTGAGACTCAGGGCAGCGGTCAGGAAAACCAGCAGGTCCGTGGAGTTAATGAGCATCAATGGCTTCCTTGAATGTCAAAAGATCGCGCCACGCCAGGCGCTTCTGGCTCGCCTGCTTGAGCAGGTAACTGGGATGAAAACTTGGCAGCACTCGAATTTTTTTCTTGCCGATTTTGAGATCAAACCATTTGCCGCGAAGGGCGAGAAGTCCTTCGCTCTTGCCTGACAGGCGCTGGGCCGATTGGCCCCCAAGACAAAGAATGAATTTGGGCCCGCAGAGTTCAATGGCGCGTAAAAGAAATGGCTGGCACAGCAGAATTTCCGCTTCCGTTGGTGTGCGGTTTCCCGGCGGCCGCCACGGAATGAGGTTAAACAAGCCCACACCACCGGATGACAATCCGATTGCCGCAAGCATTTTTTCCAGCAGCATTTCGTTCTGCCCGGCAAATACCTTGCCCTCGATGTCCTCATCGCGCCCCGGCACGTCGCCAATGACCATCACATCGGACTGGGGATCGCCGCCGGCAAAACACAAATTGCTGGCAGTCTTTTTCAGCGGAAAATTTTCCAGTGCGAGCAGGGCCGATTGAAGGTCTTCCAGCGTGCTGCAGGCTTCTGCCGTTGAAGGCGCGCTACGGGCAGGTTCAACTTTGCTGACAGGTGCCACAACAACAGCGGGTGCCACCACTGCAAAGCGGTTGACCGGCGCCTCGCCAACAATCTCATCGGCCCCCATTTCAATGAGCCAGGAAAGCGCCGCCTGCGCTTCGTGAGCGTTCATGTCGTTTTGCTTTGTTTGCATGTCCGAATTGGTTGTCTTGCCGGCCCGTATGAGCCACTATAACAGGCGTTATCCGGAAACGCATGCCCTTTGAGGAGTATTACCTGTGGATCAAGTTCAGCGCGAAACGATGGAGTATGATGTCGTCATCGTGGGTGCCGGTCCGGCGGGTCTGGCCGCTGCCATCCGCTTGAAACAGCTTTCCGGCGATATCTCGGTTTGCGTGTTGGAAAAAGGCTCGGAAGTCGGCGCCCATATTTTGTCGGGTGCCGTGGTGGACCCCATCGCCTTGAACGAACTCATACCCGATTGGAAGGAAAAGGGTGCTCCACTCAATACGCCAGTGCTTGACGACAGGTTTTATGTGCTTGGCCCCAAGGGTGCACTGCGCCTGCCGAATTTTCTGATGCCGCCGCTCATGAATAATCATGGCAACTATGCTGTCTCCCTCGGCAATGTTTGCCGTTGGCTGGCAACCCAGGCCGAAAGCCTGGGCGTTGAAATCTATCCCGGTTTTGCCTGCTCTGAAGTTCGCTATCGTGAAGATGGCTCGGTGCGCGGTGTCGTGGCAGGTGTCATGGGCATTGCCAAGGACGGCAGCCACAAGCCTGACTACCAGCCTGGCATGGAACTCGTCGGAAAATATGTCTTCATCGCTGAGGGCGTGCGAGGCTCTTTGGCGAAAGAGATCATCGCCAAATACAAGCTTTCGGAAGGCCGCGAGCCGCAAAAATTCGGCCTCGGCATGAAAGAGCTGTGGGAGGTGAAGCCTGAAAACCACAAGCAGGGGCAAGTTACCCACACCATGGGCTGGCCCCTTGGTGCCAAGGCCGGTGGCGGCAGCTTCATGTATCATCTTGAAGATAATCTCGTCTCCATTGGTTTCGTGGTGCATCTGAATTATCAAAATCCCTACCTCTACCCCTACATGGAATTCCAGCGCTTTAAGCATCACCCGCTGATCTCGCACGTGCTGGAAGGAGGCCGCCGCGTGGCCTATGGCGCCCGCGCCATTACCGAAGGCGGTTTTCAGTCTGTGCCAAGACTTTATTTCCCCGGGGGAGTCTTGATCGGCTGTTCCGCCGGCTTTGTGAATGTGCCGCGCATCAAAGGCTCACATAACGCCATGAAGACCGGCATGATGGCCGCCGAAGCAGCCTTCGCCGCATTGAAAGAAGGCCGTGAGAGTGACGAGCTCTTAAGTTACGAAGCGGCCTACAGGAAATCCTGGGTCTATGAAGACCTGAAGCGCGTGAAGAACGTGAAACCCATGTGGTCCAGGCTGGGCCTTGTGGGTGGCGTTGTTCTGGGCGCGATTGATATGTGGCTGAATACGCTTTTTGGTTTTGGTTTTGGCACCTGGAAACACGGCAAGCCCGATAACGAGACGCTGAAACCCGCTGCCGATTGCAAGATCATTAACTATCCCAAGCCCGATGGCGTCTTGTCCTTTGACCGCCTCACCAATTTGGCATTCTCGGCAACCAACCACGAGGAAGATGAACCGGCGCATCTCAGGTTGAAGGACGCGAGCATTCCGATTTCAATTAATCTGCCCAAGTGGGCCGAACCCGCCCAGCGCTATTGTCCGGCGGGTGTCTATGAAGTGATCATGGAAGACGGAAAGCCGCCGCGATTCCAGATTAACCACCAGAACTGTGTCCATTGCAAAACCTGCGATATCAAGGATCCTTCAGAGAACATTACCTGGGTCGTGCCACAGGGCGGCGAGGGGCCAAATTATCCCAACATGTAAACTGGCGGAACTCATTTCTGGCGGTGGTCTTAAGTAAGAATTAGCCATGGATAAGTTTCTTTTGAAATTTTACAAAGTGTTTAAAAAGCAATCTATCCGCGCAAGCCGTCTTTCACCCGCCTGGATTAGGCCTTTCCCGATATCAACTCCTCGGGAGAGGTCGCAATGGGCAATTTTATTGATGCCTTCATAGTTTCGACACATCGGAAGTTGAAAGCATTTCGCAAAAATCAATTGGGTTTCGTCACCCAAATAACCGCACTCGCAGCCCTTCCCATGTTTTTGTGTGCCGGTGCAGCCATTGATACGATACGCATCTACTGCGAACAGGTTGCCTTTGACTCGGCCGTTGATTCCGCCGTTTTGGCCGTGGCCGCCGATGACCGCGCTAGCCTCATGGGCCTGTCAGATAGCCAGGCAGCGAGCAGAATTGCCGGACTTGAAGCCTTCGCCAGAAAATATATGGCTGAGAACTACACGCCGCAATTTGGCAGTGACTTCGAAATTGCAGTGGATATTGACATCACCGGCCAATCCATTGACCTGACGGCCAGTCATGATTTCCCAACCACGATCATGAGCCTGACCGGGATCGAAGAAGTCAATCTGACATCCCATTCCCAGGTCATGAAGGCGATTTACGTCAGCAAATAAGCCAAAAAACGGCCTGTTTTGGACGGCGGAGCTTGCTCCGCCGCTTTCCTGTTGCAGATACCCCGAAAAAACCCCATTTTATGCCAATGAATCACTTTGGCGGCAGAAGTGGCCGCTTTTTTTGAGACGGATGCCCATGTTCAAATTTGCTATGCCCTTTGCCGGTGCGGCTGCCCTCTTGATGCTCGCCGCGGCAACCCCCTCGCAGGCCGAGTTTTCAATCGAGGAAGTAACCAGCCTGTCGGGCAATTATCTGGCCGGGAGATCGGCTGGCAAGGAGCGGGATAACGAGATTGCCGCCGATTATCTCAGCAAGGCGCTGATCGAAGACCCTGACAATCCGGTACTGATTGAAAAGCTGTTTTTGCTCGAAGTCTCCGCCGGCAACTTGCCCGACGCTGAAGAACTGGCCACCAAGGTCCTGTCCTTCAATAGCCAGCACCGGATGGCCCGCATTGTTCTCGGGCTCAGGGACTTTCGCATGCGTCACTATGAGGATGCGCGCAAGAATTTTGCCGAAGCATCCTATACCCCCGTTGGCGAATTGACTTCGGCACTTTTGACAGCCTGGGCCTATGCCGGGGAAGGCAAACTCAAAGAAGCCATGGCAACTCTCGACAAGCTTGATGGCAATGATTCATTCGCCAATTTCAAATCCTATCACAGCGCCTTGATTGCTGATTATCTTTCCTCTGCCATCCGCGCCGAGGCGTTCTACAAGAAAGCCTACGAGCAGGCCGGCACTTCACTCCGGGTGGCACAATCCTATGGAAATTTTCTGGAACGCCATGACCGGCGCGACGAGGCCATCAAGATCTATCAGACGTTTATTGCAGGCGGCGAAGACAACATATTGATTGAGCTTGCGCTGAAGCGTGCCAAGGACAAAAAAACGCCGCTTCCGTTTATGGCAACACCGGGCGCGGGTGCAGGCGAGGCTCTTTTCTCGCTTGCTGCTGCAATGACTGATGAGCAAAGCATCGATGTTGCTTTGCTCTATGCGCAGCTTTCCCTTTCGTTCAATGGGGACCGGCCCGTCGTGCTGACCTTGCTTGGCGATATTTACGTCGACACCAAGCAATATCAAAACGCCATCAACACCTACGAACAAATGCCGCTGAGCTCGGCGCTTCGCATCAACGCCGATACGGAAATTGCCATCAATCTGCAAAGATTGGATCGCACTAAGGAAGCCCAGGAAAAACTTAAAGGCATTATCGCACGTGATCCCACGAACTATGAAGCGCTCGTAACCTTGGCCAATGTCAATCGCAGCAATGAGGAATTTGCGGCCGCTGCTGAAACCTATTCAAGGGCCCTGGCGCTTCGCCCACAGCTGGAAAAAGATCAATGGCGCATCCTTTACTATCGCGGCATTACCTATGAGCGCCAGAAAATGTGGGATAAGGCTGAGGCGGATTTTCGCAAGGCCTTGTCGCTGTCGCCCAACGAACCTTTGGTTTTGAATTATCTCGGTTATTCCATGATCGAGAAAAAGATGAATCTCACTGAAGCCCTCGACATGGTGAAGAAGGCCGTCGAGTTGAAGCCAAACGATGGTTATATTGTTGACAGTTTGGGTTGGGCCTATTTTCAGCTCGGAGATTTTGAAGAAGCCGCACTGCAGATCGAACGTGCCGTCGATTTGAATCCTGCTGACCCCATTATCGGCGAGCATCTGGGCGACGCCTATTGGCGGGTGGGCCGCACCTTGGAAGCTCGGTTTCAATGGCAGCATGCCAAGGACAATGGTCCGGAGCCCGAAGACCTGAAGCGCATCGAGGAAAAATTGCAGAACGGTCTGCCTGATGATCCGGTCACGAAACCCGCTGAAAACAAGACCGGGCAAACGAACGGCTGACCCAATGCACGTGTCGGAGAGGGCCAATGCCAAGCTGAACTTGGCCCTTCACATTATGGGACGCAGGCTTGATGGTTATCACGAGCTCGACTCCATCGTGACCTTCGCCGACGTCGCTGATGTTTTGACAATTTCCCCGGCAGCAGCTGTTTCTCTCGAAATCAGCGGCCCATTCGCCAACGAACTTCGGGGCGATGAAAGCAATAGTGTCATTGCGGCCTGGCAGGCGCTGGCTGATTTTTCGAGGCTCAAGGGTCTTGCAATCGCGCCGGTAAAATTTCATCTCGAAAAAAATCTTCCGGTCGCGGCAGGCATTGGCAGTGGCTCTGCCGATGCCGCCGCAGCCCTGCGTGGCCTGATCAGGCTGTTTGACATCTCAATACCAACATGGGCATTGAATGGGATTGCGCTTCAGCTTGGCGCCGATGTGCCCATATGCCTGGCCCAAAAGGCAAGCCGAATGGGTGGCATTGGAGAAATTCTTGAACCGATCGCGGCCAGGTTTCCTCCCGGCGTCGTGTTGGTCAATCCGCGAATACCCGCGCCAACTGCAAAAGTGTTTGAGGCATTGGGGCTGGACCGTGGCCAATCCTTCGGAACGGCAATCGGGGATCTCCGCGATTTCATCAACTGGCGCAATGACCTCACCCTGTCGGCGATGGCGATTGTTCCGGAAA
>JAHFPK010000020.1 GCA_023266715.1 Hyphomicrobiales bacterium
GTTCCAATCACATATCGATGGGAAACGCCACGAACTGACGCCGGAGCGGGCCATGGACATTCAGCGCTTGCTTGGCGCTGATATTCAGATGCAGCTCGACCAATGTATCGAATATCCGCACACGGATAAAGCGGCGGAGAAGGCAATGGAGCTTTCGTTGCGCTGGGCGGCGCGGTCAGCCAAGTCCTTTGGCAAGCAACCCGGCCACGGATGTTTCGGCATTGTGCAGGGCGGCGTAAGCGAGAAGCTGCGGCATTCGAGTGCATTGGGCCTTCGCGACATCGGGTTTGAAGGCTATGCCATTGGTGGTTTGGCGGTGGGCGAAGGCCAAAAGCTGATGCTGCAGGCCATTGAATTCACCGCTCCGGAGTTGCCTCCGGACAAGCCGCGCTATCTCATGGGGGTTGGAACGCCGGAGGACTTGCTGGAGTCTGTCGCACGCGGCATTGACATGTTTGATTGCGTGCTGCCCACGCGTTCGGGGCGGCATGGGCAGGCCTTCACGCGGTTTGGAAAAATCAACATGCGAAATGCCAAACACGTGGATGATCCGCGTCCGCTTGATGCCGAAAGTGCGTGTCCAGCTTTGTCGAAATATTCACGGGCCTATATTCATCATCTCATGCGCTCCGGCGAGCTGCTTGGCATGATGTTGCTGTCCTGGGCCAACATTGCTTACTATCAAGACCTCATGCAAGGCATGCGTGCGGCCATCGCTGAGGATCGCTTTGATGAGTATCGGGCGCTGATCAAAGAGCAGTGGAAGCGCGGCGAGTCTTAAAGCTCGATTGAACGCCAAGATAATTCGGCTTTGATCCACCAAGCTCCCGCACGTCGCTGACATGGGAATTGGCCATCCATGCTTCGAGGCTCCCGGGCTGCGCCCGAGAGCACCTCAGCATGAGGAGATTCATTAAATTGCCTCACCCTGAGGCGCTCGCGGCACGCGAGCCTCGAAGGGCCCAATTGCAATGGCGGTTGAGTTTTTTGGCTGCTTGCTAGCCGGGATACCAGACCTTGCGGGGATCATTGGCGGCGCGCTGGTAACTCCAGGCGGCATCTATGAGTTTTGCGAGATCGTAGCGTGGATGCCAGCCGAGTTCGAACTTGGCCTTGTTGTTGTCCAACCATGTTGAATGATAGGTACTTGGAATGTCAATTGAGTCTAATCCCTGGCTCTTGCCGAGATGGGCTGCCACCGCGCCATAGTCGACAGGTTCATCCATGCAGATATTGTAGAGTTTTCCCCGTGTAATGGGGTTATCGAGGGCTGCAGATACGGCGCTGACAAGGTCTTCCACATGAACGAAGTTTCGCTTGAGCGGGTGGCCGTCGGCATCGTGAAGAATTGGAATGGTTCCGGCTGCCTGGCATTTTTTGGCAATATCGGCGGGAATCAGGGCTTTCCAATCGGGTCCGCCAAACACATCGTCGCCAAAGGAAAGGGAGTAACGGAAATCATCCTTTTCCATGATCCATGGGGCGCGCAGGCAGCAGCCATTGACGCCGTATTGGATGGTAAATTGGGTGAGGAGAACTTCCTCCAGAACTTTCGACAGGGCATAGCAACCGGGATAGGCCTGGTGGGGCGTTTTCTCGGTAATGGGCCCATCATGGCGATAGAAAAAATGGCCAATGCCGGCATCGCCACCGATGAGAATGAATTGTTCCGCCGTCTTGCTCTGGCGAAAAGATTCAAGCAACCAGAACAGGCCTTTCACCGTCACGTCCATCACGGTCTCGGGGATTTCCTTGCAGGTGGCGAGATGCACCACATGGGTGACACCTGCCATGGCGCGCTCTACGCTTTCGCGGTCAGAGATGTTGCCTTTGACGACTTCTACCCTGTCGGTTTCCGGGATTAGCCGATTGTGACATAGCGCCCTTATTTTCGCGCCGTTCCAGCGTGGCTCAGACAACATGTGCGCAATCAGATTTGTGCCCACCTTGCCGGTTGCGCCTGTTACCAGAAGCAGCATTGTGATCTCCCTAGTCGACTTGTGCAGGCAAGACGGGTCCAACAGAATTTCTTTCAACCAAAGGGCATTCCACTTTGATTTGCGCTTGCCGACCTTTGACCTGCACGGAATTGTTGATGATGTATTCCGCCGCCAGGGTGCCCATTTCAAAATGGGGCAGGAGAATTGTAGTGAGTGGTGGCCGGGTAAACTGGGCAATTTCGCGGTCATCGTAACCTATCACGGCCACGTCTTCCGGAATGCGCTCACCGAGTTCTTTCAAGGCTTCATAGCAGCCTAGAGCCATGAGATCGTTTGAGCAAAAAATCGCGGTTGGTGGATCTTTGAGATTCATCAGGGCATGGGTTTGTTCATAGCCCGCTGAGGGTTCCCAGTTGCCGGGCCTTACGAGATCCGGATCGTAAAGAATTTCGGCATTGGCAAGGGCCTGGCGATAGCCTTTCAGACGATCGCGCGAGGCATCCATCCAGACTTCGCCTTCGATAAGACCAATGCGGCGGTGGCCAGCTTTGATCAGGCGGGTTGTTGCGGTTTGGCCGCCAAGAATTTCACCGGGCATAATGGAGGGTAGTGAGCGGTCGGCCGAATAGCAATTCATCAGCACGGTGGGAATTCGGTAGAAGGCCGGCGAGGGTGTAATGCGGCGCGTTTGAATGGTGCCGTAGATCAAGCCGATAAGGGGTTGACCCTCCATTTGGGAATGGACGGCCTGTTCCATTTCGGCATCGCCGCGGGTGACGGCAGCACTGATGGTGAGGCCGTGCTCCCAGGCCTTTTCGCGTGCACCATCCAGGGCGATGGCGCACCATGGGTCAGTTGACAACTCGTCCACAACGAAGCCAATCACGCTGGCGCCGGTGAAAGAGGTGCGCGTCGCTCCACGTTTCACCAGTCGGTAGTTCAGGCCTTTGGCGGCAGCGAGAACCCGCTGCCGGGTTTCTTTCGAAAGGCGTGCCCCTAGCGCATCGTTCAGGACAAGGGAAACCGTGGTCTGTGACACGCCAGCGGCGGCGGCAACTTCCATCATGGTGGGGCCAGACCCACGCGCCAATCCCGACACGAGACTTCCAGGCGAAGTCATTTGATCGTCAGAACTCATCCTCGCTCCCGGTGCTTGATGCAGCCCATATGGCTCCTTGCGTCAGCCCTATTGAATTCATATAATTGCGCATATTAGCAAAGTTATCTATTTGTAATTAAAAGACTTAATTTGATATTACTTTTCATCATTGACATATATTAGCAGCAATGTATCATTCTGGGAAGCGATGTTCGCAAGTCCGCTGGCATCGGCCCAAAAGAGCGCAAAGCTCGACGTAAAATAATCGGGAGGAATATGATGAAGAAACTAATCGCATTGGGATTCTCCACGGCCATGGCCTTGGCTTTAACGACAGGAACTCAAGCCGAAGACAAGAAGCAATTGGCTTTCGTGGTGAATGCCGCATCGGACTTCTGGAAACTTGCAGAAGCCGGCGTCAAGAAAGCGCAGGGAGAATTGCCGAATTATGATCTGCAGTTCAAATATCCAGCCCAAGGCACCGCAGCATTGCAAAATGCCTTGATGGATGACCTTGTCGCTGCCGGCACAGATGCCATCATGATTTCGTCGGTTGATCCAAAAACTTCTGTCGATGCATTCAATCGCATTGCCGCGCAGGTGCCGCTCTTTACGACGGACAGTGATGCTGCCGACAGCAACCGCATAGCCTATCTGGGTTCTTCCAATACGGATGCCGGGGTGCAGGCCGGTGAAATTGCCATTGGCGCCTTGCCCAAGGGCGGCAAGTGCATGGGTTTTGTGGGCTTCCTCGGCGCTGATAATGCCAAGGAGCGCATTGCAGGATTCAAGAAAGCCGTTGAGGGCAAGGGCATTGAACTGGTTGACACCCGTGGCGATGACGTGGACTTCGCGCGGGCCCGCAGCAATGTGGATGATGTGCTGGCCGCCAATCCGGAAATCAATTGCATGGTCGGGTTCTACTCCTACAACCCACCCAAGATCTACGAAGCCCTGCAAGCCGCCGGCAAGCTTGGTCAAATCACCGTTATTGCCTTTGATGAAGACCCGATTACCCTAGGTGCGGTCAAGGATGGCAGCTTTGCCGGAACCGTGGTTCAGCAGCCCTTTGAATGGGGTTATCGCGGCATGAAGCTGATGGCAACCTATATGGAAGGCGACAAGTCAGGGGTTCCTGAAAACAAGCTGATCATTGTGCCGACAAAAATCATCGACAAGGCCAATGTCGATCAGTTCGAAACTGATCTCAAATCCGCATTGGGCAAATAGGATTGAAGGGCCAGCGCGGGAAACTGCGCTGGCTTTCTCTTGCGTCACCGGGGAATGCCTGTACAGAATGCAACCTAGCGCGCTTTCCACTTGGTTGGAATCAACCATGTGAAAAGAAATCGCGCCAGATTAATAATTTGGAGCATGTTGTTGTCGGCAAAGTCATTCAACCGGATCAAGTCCGGGGCAGGCCTTTGCCGCAACATGCTCTAGCAGCTTGATGGGGGCATGTTTCTGAAAATGGCCGATCCATTTTTTCAATTGACTGATATCGCCAAGGCCTACGCCGGTGTACAGGCCGTGCAAGGGGTGAACTTCACTGTCTCTCCCGGTGAAGTGATCGGCCTTGTCGGTGAAAATGGCGCCGGCAAATCGACGCTGATGAATATCATTGGCGGCGTCATTGAACCTTCTTCCGGGACCATTAAAATTGATGGCGTCCAACGGCAATCGCTTACGGTACGGGAGTCAATGGGTGCCGGGATTGCCTTTGTGCATCAGGAACTTAACCTGTTTGAGAATCTCGATGCGGCATCGAACGTCTTCATCGGCCGCGAACCACTCCATGGCGGGCCGTTCAGACTTGTGGACCGGAAGAAACTCAAGGCGGATGTTCAGCCGCTGCTGGACCGGCTGGGAGTGGACTTCAAGCCAGAAACCATGGTTTCCGACATGTCGATTGCCCAGCGCCAGCTCCTTGAAATTGCGAAGGCTCTCTCGTTGAATTCACGGCTCGTCATCATGGATGAACCGACGTCGAGCCTGACGCTGGTTGAAACCGACCGTCTGTTGAAAGTTGTTGCGGGGCTCAAGGCCTCGGGTGTGAGTGTCATCTTCATTTCGCACCGCC
The DNA here is from genome assembly GCA_023266715.1 of Hyphomicrobiales bacterium. Classification (GTDB taxonomy): domain Bacteria; phylum Pseudomonadota; class Alphaproteobacteria; order Rhizobiales; family Aestuariivirgaceae; genus Aestuariivirga. The sequence continues at coordinate 5,120 of JAHFPK010000020.1, forward strand.
TCAACGAGTTGACGCAATGTGCGGATCGTGTGGTTGTGCTCCGTGACGGGCGGGTTGTGGGGGAGCTCGAAAAAATTGAAATCAACCATGGCGCCATGATCCGCCTGATGATCGGGCGCGATCTCAAAGCGCTGTATGTGCCGCCCGCCGCCAAACCGGGAGAAGCCATGCTTAAAATTGTGGATGTGCGCACGGCGACTTATCCCGAGCGAGCTGTGAGCCTTAGCGTCAGGCAGGGAGAAATTCTGGGTCTCGCCGGATTGGTTGGAGCGGGGCGCACGGAATTGGCGCGGGCAATTTTTGGCATTGATAAGCTGCTTGGCGGTTCCGTTGCGCTCAATGGCGAGTCAATTCACATCGACGGCCCACGCCAGGCAATTTCACATGGAATTTTCCTTGTGCCCGAGGACCGCAAGCGCTGCGGGCTGCTTCTTGATGTTTCGATTGCGGAGAATATTGCGTTGCCAAACATGCAGGCTTGTGCATCAACTGGTCTGGTGAAGGACAGCATCGTTGCGGCCAATGCGGAGCGGCAGAAGGAGCGCCTGCATATTCGCGCGCCCAGTGTTACCCACGAGGGGGGCTCGCTTTCGGGCGGCAACCAGCAGAAAGTTGTTCTCGCCAAGTGGCTGGCCATGAATCCCCGCGTGTTGATTTGTGATGAGCCGACGCGCGGAGTCGATGTCGGCGCCAAGAGTGAGCTTTATGAAATGTTGCGCGGCCTTGCGGATGCGGGGGTGGCCATCCTGATGATTTCGAGCGATATGGAAGAGGTGATTGGGGTGAGCGACCGGATTGCCGTGATGCATGAGGGCGTGATCAGCGGTTTTCTGGAGCGGGCGGAATTCAGCGAGCACAATGTGCTGCAGCTCGCCGTGGGCGGAAGCATTCATTGAGGGACTGAGCAGTGTTCAAGAAAGACATCGGCCTTCTCATCCTGATCCTCGTGGTCGGCACGGTTGTGGCGGTGATCAATCCGCTTTTCCTCTCGGCGATCAATTTGGGCAACACCGCCAATCTGGTTGGGCTGTTTGGCATCTTTGCCATTGGCCAGGCCTTTGTGATTATCACCGGTGGCATCGAATTGTCAGTGGGCTCAATCATTGCGCTGCTTGGCGTCTTGTTTGTCGACCTGATTGTTGGCCATGAGATGGCTTGGCCGCTGGCGCTGCTGCTTATGCTGGGCCTTGGCGTGGTGATTGGACTGGTCCATGGATTGCTGATCACCCGCATGCATATGCAACCCTTTATCGTTACACTTTGTGGCTTGCTCATCTATCGCGGTGCCGCGCGGTTTTATACGCAAGATGGCACGGCAGGATTTGGCTTTGGGGTGAGCCTGCCGCAGCTGGAATGGCTGACAACGGGGCGGACCTTTGGCGTACCCCACTCCTTCATGGCTTTGATCGTTATTGCCTGTCTCATGTGGGTTGTTCTGCACCGCTCGGTGTTCGGGCGTTATCTCTATGCGGTAGGCAAGAATGAGGAGGCGGCGCGCTATTCCGGCATTCGGACAACCCGCGTGATTATTGCGGCCTATGTGATCTCGGCCATACTCACCGCCATTTCGGCGATTTTCTTTGCCATGTATACGCGCTCGATTTCGCCATCGTCGCATGGCAATTTCTATGAACTCTATGCCATTGCGGCGGCCGTGCTTGGCGGCTGTTCATTGCGCGGCGGCGAGGGTTCAATTGTCGGAGTGGTGCTTGGAACCATTCTGCTGCAGGTCCTGCAGAACCTTGTCAATCTTTTGGGCATTCCAAGTTCATTAAACTTTGCGGTTATGGGGTCGGTGATCCTTATTGGTGTTCTCGCCGACCAGCAATTTGCCGAATATCGAAAGCGAAAATCCGAAGCGGCGGGGAAAACCATAGTTGCTTGACAGTGGGCCCGCGTTTGTGCAAACATTTAATTAATTGGTTAAATGATGGCACAGGCACTCGACACCACATTTTCGGCCCTGGCTGACCCTACGCGGCGGGCCATTCTCGCGGCGCTAGCCAAACGCAAGGAATTGAGCGTTGGGGAAATTGCGGCGCCTTTTGGCATTTCATTGCCGGCCATCAGCAGACATCTCGACGTGCTTGAGGACGCAAACCTATTAAAGCGGGAGAAAAGCGGGCGGATGGTTATCTGCCGCCTCGAACCTCTGCCGATGGAGGCCGCTATGCGCTGGCTTTCGGATTATGAGAAATTCTGGACCCTGCGCCTTGATGCGCTAACCGCCCTGTTGGAGGAAACCCCATGGCAAGAACCAAAGACATCTCGCTCAGCCTTGTCCGCACCATCAAAGCATCACCGGAAAAAGTCTTCGCCGCGTGGACGGAGCCCAAAACGCTGAAGAAATGGATGTCACCAACGGAACAGATGGAGGTGGCGGTTGCGGAAACCGATCCCAAGGTCGGCGGGCATTACCGCATTGTGATGCGCGATCCCGATGGCAAAGAACATAAGATAGGGGGCGTTTATAGAGTAATCGAGAAGTCCAAAAAGATTGCTTTTACCTGGGGTTGGGAAGGTTCCTCCGATGCGGAGACCCTGGTGACCGTGGAACTGCGAAAAAAGGGTGCGGGCACAGAACTTACGCTGACACATTCGAAATTCGCCGATGACAAGACGCGCGACATGCACAACCAGGGCTGGATGGGTTGCATTGGACGACTCGAAATATTGTTTGCAGCATAGGGAGAAATGACATGGCAAAGTATGAGGGTGGATGCGCTTGCGGTGCAGTGCGATTTTCAACGGATGCGGAGCCCATGATGGCTGGGCATTGCCAATGCCGCCATTGCCAAAAACTTTCAGGGGCAGGGCACTCGAGCTTTGCGGCGTTTCCGGAGGCGACGGTAAGCATGTCGGGCAAAGTGAAGTATTGGGACTACAGGGCCGATAGCGGCAATACGGCCAGCCGGGGCCACTGCCCAACTTGCGGCTCCATGGTAGCGGGCAAGACCACGGGCATGTCCGGCGTAGTTGCCCTCAACATAACCTCGCTTGATGATCCTTCAAAGATTGTTCCACAAATGGTATTCTTCCATGGCAAGGCAAATGGCTGGGATCATTTGGACGCGAGCCTTCCAAGATTTCCCGGCATGCCGCCGATGTGAACCAAGAGGAGGGATGAGTGATGGCAGAGCTTACCGAAGGCGTTAATTGGCTGGCCGTTATCATTGGCACCATACTGTCGTTCATTTTAGGCTGGGCGTGGTATTCGCCCATGCTTTTTGCCAAGAAATGGATTGAAGGCATCAATGTAAAACCAAATCCTGATGCAAAAATGCCGGTCTCCGCATTGGTCGTGCAACTCATTGGCACGTTTCTACTGGCTTGGCTGGTTGGCATAACTGCCGCCCACAATGCGCTGGCGACGATCATTCTGATTGTCATAACCATCATTGCGCTGATTATTGCCAACGGGATTTTCACTTCGAAAAGCAGCTATGCCATTGCAACCGAGGCGGGGTTTGTAGCCGCCATGGCTGTTGTCATGATCGCGGTGCAGGGAATTCTCTAAACTATTTTCCTGTTCCACCGGTGTGCTCACCCTCTCGGGTAAGATAATATGCCGCGAGAATGGGAACGAAGGTGACTGCGATCACAAAGATCGCCACCACATTTGTAATTGGCCTTTGCCGTGGACGGATAAGTTCGCTCAACATCCAGATTGGCAGGGTTGCCTGCTGACCCGCCGTGAAGGTGGTGACGATGACTTCATCAAATGACAGGGCGAAGGCCAACATGCCGCCGGCCAGGAGGGCCGAGGCGATTTGCGGCAAGACGACATGGCGGAACGTTTGAAAACCATCGGCACCCAGATCCATGGAGGCCTCAATCATGCTGCCGCTGGTGCGGCGGAAGCGGGCAAGCACATTGTTATAGACCACGACCATGCAGAATGTCGTGTGGCCGAGGACGATGGTCCAGGTTGAAAACGGAATATCCATGATGCCGAAGGCAGATCGCAGCGCGATGCCGGTAACGATGCCGGGAAGCGCGATGGGCAGAATAAACAATAGCGAGATATGATCACGGCCGAAAAACCTCGCGCGCGATACGGCAGCGGCGGCACAGGTTCCGAGAATGAGGGCAAGCAATGTCGCAATGCCGGCAACTTTAACAGAAAGGCCGATGGCATCCCAGATGTCCTGCCGGTCCCAGACAATGCTGAACCATTTCATCGTGTATCCCGGCGGCGGGAACTGGAAGCTTTTCTCTTCAGTGGTGAAGGCATAGAGGAAAATCAGCAGGAGAGGCACATGCAGAAAGGCCACGCAGCCGATGGCGGCGATTTTCAGGAGAAATGGGGATTCAGAGCGCATCGAAAGCTCCCATCTTCTTGGCAATGGCGAGATAGATGCCCATGATCACGATTGGCACGACGGTGAAGGCGGCGGCCAGGGGAATGTTACCTGCTGTCCCCTGCAGGGTATAAACCGTTTGGCCAAGGAAATAGCTCGAGTTTCCAATGATTTGCGGAATGATGTAATCGCCAAGGGTGAGAGAAAAGGTGAAGATTGAACCAGCAATGATGCCGGGGAGCGCAAGCGGGAAAATCACGTTCCGGAAGGTTTGCGCTGGCGTTGCGCCGAGATCCGAGGAGGCGTCGATGAGGTTTACGGGAACACGCTCGAGGGCTGCTTGGGTGGGCAGGATCATAAACGGCAGCCAGACATAGACGAAGACGATAAAGGTTCCGAGAAAGCTGATGGACAGCGAGGGACCGCCGATCACTGGTATTGCTAGCAGCGCATCCAGCGCCCAGGTAAGATGCAATTCGCCCGCGAGCCAGGAGATGATGCCTTCCTTGGCAAGGATCAATTTCCAGGCATAGACCTTGACGAGATAGCTGGACCATAGGGGCAGCATCACGAGGATATAGAATAATGCCTTCCATTTTCCGCGGGCATAGCGCGCCGCGAAATAAGCGAAGGGAAAGGCAATGATAACAGATGCAAGTGTGACCGCCGTTGCCATGACAAGACTGCGGATGATGACATCGAAGTTGGAGAGGCGAAACAGCTCGGCGAAGGTCGACAGGGTGAATTCGTATTTGATAAAGCCGGAAAATTCATCGATTGAGAAAAAACTGTGGAACAGGAAAACGAAGAGCGAGCCGAGGAAAGCGATGCCAAGCCATAGAAGTGGCGGCGCAAGGAGCAGGGCTAAGAACCAGTTGGGGTGCTTGAAAAGGGAATTCGAGACTGAGCGGGCGAAGCTCACGCCTCACCTGCCATGATATGGACGGCCTCCTTTGGCCAGTGCAGAATTATCTTTTCACCTTCGGCAAATTTTCCCTGCGACGAAGGCACGGTAACATTGATTGTCTCGCCGCTCGAGATGCGGGCGTTCAAACGGGTGACCGAACCCTGGTAATGGGCGGCGGTAATTGTGGCATTGGCCGACTGGTGCCAAGTGGGCGCTTTTTCCTTACCTTGCATGATGCTGATTTTTTCCGGCCGGAGACTTGCCCAGCTTTCCGGGCCACCGGCAGATTTTGAAAAGGCGGGGCTCAAAACATTTGAAGAGCCGACAAAATCGGCTACGAATTTTGTCTTTGGGCGCTCATAGATGTCTTCCGGGCTGCCGACCTGAACGATTTTCCCCTCATTGAAAATAGCCACGCGGTCAGCCATCGACAGGGCCTCCCCCTGGTCATGGGTGACGAAAACAAAGGTGATGCCGAGATTGCGCTGGAGCGCCTTCAATTCAACCTGCATCTGCTCACGAAGCTTCAGGTCGAGTGCGCCGAGCGGTTCATCGAGCAGCAAAACTTTGGGTTCATTGACGAGGGCGCGGGCCAGCGCCACGCGCTGCCGCTGGCCGCCAGACAATTGCGAAGGGCGGCGGCTGCCAAAACTACCAAGGGCCACCAGTGTCAGCGTTTCCTGGGCCTTGCGTTGGCGCGTTGCCTTGTCGACGCCTTTGACCATCAAGCCATAGGCCACATTATCCAGCACGGTCATGTGAGGAAAAAGCGCATAGTCCTGAAAGACAGTGTTCACATTGCGCTGGTATGGGGGCACCCCTTCCGAGGTGACGCCAAAGATTTCCATGTGGCCGGAGGTAGGTTGTTCAAAGCCCGCAATGAGCCTGAGACAGGTGGTTTTGCCGGAGCCGGAGGGGCCAAGCATGGCGAAGAACTCGCCTTCGGCAATGTCGAGCGTCACATCGTCCACGGCACGCACGGGGCCAAAATAACGGCAGATATTTTGAAAACTGACGGCTGTTGTCATGACGCAAAACTCCCGCCAAGTAGCCTTGGCGGGAGCCTTTCATTTGCTCAAGCGTTAACGGCCACCGAGAACCGCAATCATGTCAGTTGCCCAACGGTAGTAGGGCACGCAGCCGGCTTCCTGGGTTGCACATTTAGCTACTGGCGTGCGCCAGAAATGCACCTTGTCAAAACTCTGCATGCCGTTGGTATCGCAGCCAGCATCGGTGAGCAGGGCATTGCCCTTGCAGGCTGCAGGAACCGCTGGAACCGAGCCAAACCAGGCGGCAAGATCTCCTTGCACTTTCGGAGCAATGGAGTGTTCCATCCAGAGGTAGGCGCAATTGGGATGGGGCGCATCCACATGCATCATGGTGGTATCGGCCCAACCTGTAGCGCCTTCGTCCGGGATGACAGAAGCAACAGGGGTTTTTGCGATGGCATCCTTATCAGCCTGCAGCATGTTGACCTGGAAAGGCCAGGACGAGGAAGCTACGACACCTTCATTCTTGAAGTCGTCGATCTGCATGAAGGCATCATGCCAATAGCGGCCAACAATGGCACGCTGAGCACGGAGCAGGTCGAGAGCTGCCTTGTATTGGTCCTCGTTCAACTCGTAGGGATCCTTGATGCCGAGTTCAGGTTTCTTGCCCATGAGATAAAGGGCGGCGTCGGCAATGTAGATGGGGCCATCGAAGGCCTGAACCCGCCCCTTGTTGGACTTCCCATCGGGAAGGTTTTGTTCCTCAAAGACGATGCCCCAGCTTTTGGGAGCTTCCTTGAATACATTGGTGTTATAAGCCAGGACATTGGCACCCCATTGATAGGGCACGCCATAATGCACGCCATCAACCGTATGCCAGGGGGCGTTTTGCAGACGCTCATCCACGGTTTTCCAGGACGGTATGAGATCGATGTTGATGGGTTGCACGCGTTTGCCGGCAATCAAACGAAGCGAGGCATCACCGGAGGCGGTAACGAGATCAAAGCCGCCCTCATTCATGAGGGCTACCATTTCGTCTGAGGTGCCAGCGGTTTTGACATTGACCTTGCAGCTGGTTGCCTTCTCAAAGTCACTGACCCAGTCATAGGCCTTGTCGGTGGCGCCATTCTCGATATAGCCAGCCCAGGCCACGATATCGACCTGGCCTTCGCCAGCACCCACTTCCTTTTTCATGTCTTGAGCAAGGGCAACTCCGCCCATGGCGGACGCGGCAAGAAGCGATAGAAGCGTATGTTTCATAGTCTTCATAATGTCGTCTCCCTATTTTTTCTTATCGTTCACATCATGGTTTCCGAGTTGCAAGCAACCGGGGCCCATGTAAAGAATTATATGTTTGACCATGTGGTCCAAAATTCAGACTAGCCTAGAAATGGTGGGAAGGTAAAGTGAAGAGCATCTGGCTCAAAAATCCTCTGGCACTTCTGGGCGATGGAGCTGGCGGCGGCCTTGTGGTCCGGAATGGGAGGATTGTTGAACTGGTTCGGGCGGGCGAACAACCTGCGGCGACGGCTGAAGAAGTGTTTGACGCTTCCCGCCACGTGATATTGGCGGGGCTGATCAATACCCATCACCATTTTTATCAGACCCTCACACGGGCGCATCCCCGGGCAATCAACAAGGAACTTTTTGACTGGCTGAGGGCGCTTTATCCGCTTTGGGCGCGACTGACGCCGGAGGCCATGCGGCTGGCCACGCGGCTGGCACTTACTGAGCTCTTGATGTCAGGAGTTACGACAACGTCTGATCACCACTATGTGTTTCCGGCTGGCCTTGATGACGCAATGGACATTCAAGTGGACGAAGCCCTGAAACTTGGCTTGCGGATGACGGTGACCCGGGGTGCCATGAATCTTTCGGAGAAAGATGGCGGCCTGCCACCCGATAGCGTGGTGCAGGATGAAGATGTCATCTTGAGCGATTGCGAGCGGGTGATTGCCAGATATCACCAACGGGGCGAGGGCGCAAAGATACAGGTGGCGCTGGCCCCTTGCTCGCCATTTTCCGTGACGCAATCCCTGATGTGTGCCTGCGGAGAACTGGCAGCAAAGCATGATTGCCGATTGCATACGCATCTGGCGGAAACGCACGACGAGGACGAATTTTGCCGGGCGCGTTTTGGCTTCAGTCCGGTGGATTATCTGGAAGGGGTGGGCTGGCTCAATGAGCGGACATGGCTAGCCCACGGTATTCATTTTTCCGATAAGGATATCGGACGGCTTGTAAAACATGGTGTAAGTGTCTGCCATTGCCCCACGTCCAACATGGTGTTGGCCTCCGGCCATTGCCGAACACAGGAACTTGAGAACGCAGGCGTTGCAGTAGGGCTTGGTGTGGATGGTTCCGCCTCCAACGACAATTCGAATCTGATGGAAGGGGTGCGCCATGCCCTTCTGATGAACCGGTTGAAATATGGCCAGAGCGTTACGCATCTGGATGTGTTGCGTTGGGCAACGCAGGGTTCGGCCAAATGCTTAGGCCGCTCTGACATTGGCGAAATCGCGGTGGGCAAGCAGGCCGATCTTGCTCTTTATACCTTGGATGAATTGCGGTTTTCAGGTGCTGGCGACCCGATAGCCGCACTTGTTCTCTGCGGGGCCCATCAAGCTGACCGCGTGATGATTGCGGGGGAGTGGCGGGTTATTGATGGTGTGCCCGTTGGTGTCGACGTCGGGCGGTTACGCTTTGAACACGGGGAAGCCGCGCGACGTTTTCTCGACCTGCATGAGTGAAGAAATGTGCGATTTTCGCCTTACTAGGAATTGCCGGAGCAGATCACTGTAGTCCGCGCCAACTGCCGATTTAACACTGTTCCGCGCTGCAAGGATGTTCCGCCAGGCGAGGCATTTTTTCAGGCCGTCGAACATGCCGAAATCGGCGATGCCATCGAACACGTCGAAGTAGCGAAAAATTGGCCCGTAGACAGCATCGACAACAGAAAACCGTTTACCCGCGAAGAACGGTCCGGTTTCCAACCGCGCTTCAATGCGCGCGAATTTTGCCATCAGCGCCATTCGTTTTATCTCAAAGCCATTTGCGTTCTCGGCAGAATAGAGCCCTGCGATGTCATTCAGGACAGCAGAACCAAATTCAATCCATGCGCGGTGTTCGGCCCGCTGTAACGGGTTGGGCGGGTGCAATGGATGTGGCCCTATGTCTTCAAGATATTCCAGGATTACCGCTGATTCGAAAATTGCTGTTTCTTGGGTCAGTAACACGGGCGTTTTTCCCAAAGGCGAAACGGCGCGGAACCAGTCTGGCTTGTTGGCGAGATCGACTATGCGATGATCAAAGCCCATGCTTTTTTCCATCATGGCGATGGCTGCCCGCTGGACATAGGGGCATAGCGGATGGCTGATTAAAGTAAGTGCTTCCATGCTAATCTGCCCAGATATAATAGAGTGCGGTTTCGTCCACTTCGGTGGACAGAAACATGAGCTTTGAGGTCTTTGGCGCAGGGCCTGACAACCGCTCTCCTGATGCCATGCCGTAGGAGGCACCATGCCATGGGCAGACGAAATGTCCATCTTTGCATTCCAGCGGTCCGCCGAAGTGAAGGCATATATTGGCTGCGGCGCGGTAGGAATTGCCGGCTCGATAGATATGAACTTCACGTCCGAAGAATGGAACCAGAATGCTCCCTTCGAGCGGAACATCAGACAGGTCGCAGAGTTTATGTTTCATAAGTCACCTTCTTTTATATGCATCTGTATTTAAATACATGCATTTGCATATATTGTCAAGATTGATGCATATGCATGAATCATGTATATTTGGCGTCATGAGCAGGATTGACCCCACCGAAAGCACCGTGAACGCCTGGGCTCGCCTTATTCGGGCACAGACCAAGGTCCTCGACGCAGTCGAGGAGGATCTTAAGGCGGCTGGATTCCCGCCGCTTGCGTGGTATGATGTGCTGCTTGAACTGCGCCGCGCCGATGGCGCGGGCATGAGGCCCATGGAGCTCCAGGCGCAATTGCTGCTTGCCCAGCACAACGTGTCTCGCCTCATTGACCGTATGGATGCGAAAAATCTTGTCAGGAAGAAGCGGGCTAGCAACGATGGGCGCGGCCAACTCGTGGAGATGACCGAGGCAGGCCGAGATTTGCTGCGAAGGATGTGGCCTGTTTATCGCCGTGCGATCCAGCGCCACATGGGGTCAAAACTGGACACCAGCGAAACGGAACGTCTTGCAGAACTTCTCGGAAAGCTACTGGATCACGGCTCCTGAGAGGGCCGATGTTCGGATTATGCTGCTTTCAGAACCCTCTGGGCCGTGATTCCGATTTCGGCAGGTGTTGGCGCAATAGCAACGCCGACTTCGCGCAGGATTTCGACCTTCTCCGAGGCGCTTTCGCCGAAGGCTGAAATGATCGCACCCGCATGGCCCATCTTGCGGCCCTTGGGGGCCGACAGGCCCGCGACATAGGCGATGACAGGCTTTTTCATATGATCCCTGATATATTCGGCGGCTTCGGCTTCCTGGGGTCCGCCGATTTCACCGATCATGACTACCGCATGGGTTTCGGGATCAGCTTCGAAGAGTTCGAGAATGTCTTTGAAGGACGACCCGTTGATGGGGTCGCCACCAATGCCGACGCTGGTTGAAACGCCGATGCCCAGCTCCTTCATCTGGGCTGCGGCTTCGTAGCCGAGTGTGCCTGAGCGGCCGACGATGCCGACGTGGCCGGAGAGATAGATATTGCCGGGCATAATGCCGAGGAGGGCCTTACTCGGTGAAATGATACCGGCGCAGTTTGGGCCAATGAGGCACATGCGGTTTTCGGCGCGGTAGCGGCGCATGTAGCGCTTCACCTTGATCATGTCCTGGGCGGGAATGCCGTCAGTGATGGCGACACAGGTGCGGATGCCAGCGTCTGCCGCTTCCATAATGGAGTCAGCCGCGAAGGGCGGCGGTACAAAAACGATGGTGGCGGTCGCTCCGGTTTTTTCAACGGCTTCCTTCATGGTGTCGAAAACGGGAACGCCGTGTTCGGATGCGCCGCCCTTGCCGGGGGTCATGCCACCCACGACGTTGGTTCCGTAATCCATCATTTCCTTGGCGTGGAAGGAGCCGATTTTTCCGGTGATGCCCTGGACCAGAACGGCGGTTTTACGATCAAGGAGAATGGTCATGCGTTCACCACTTTCAGATTTGCGGTCTTGTCATTTTTCCACGCGGCAACGGCGCGTTGGGCGGCCTCTGCAAGCGTGTTGGCGCGAATGATGGGAAGACCTGAACGGGCGAGAATCTTGCGGCCTTCTTCGACATGGGTTCCGGCGAGACGCACGATGACGGGAACTTTCACCGGATTTTTTTCAAGCGCCTGCACCACGCCTTCCGCCACCCAATCGCAACGGTTGATGCCAGCAAATATATTGACGAGGATGGCTTCAACATTTGCGTCGGAAGTTACAAGCTTGAAGGCCTTGGCCACGCGCTCCGGCGTGGCGCCGCCACCGATATCGAGGAAGTTCGCGGGCTCGCCGCCCGCCAGCTTGATCATATCCATGGTGGCCATGGCGAGGCCTGCACCGTTCACGATGCAACCGATATTGCCGCTGAGGCCCACATAGGAGAGGCCACGATCATTGGCGCGGGTTTCGCGCGCATCTTCCTGGGACTTGTCGCGGAGTTCGGCGATTGCGGGATGGCGGAACAGGGCATTGTCATCAAAGGTCATCTTGGCATCGAGCGCCATGACGGTACCATCTTCGGTGACGATGAGCGGATTGATTTCCACCATGGTGGCATCGAGTTCTTCAAAGGCGCGGTAACAACCGAGAATGGTTGAGACTGCCTGCTGGATTTGCGCGGGGGCGAGGCCCAGCGCAAAGGCGAGTTCGCGGGCCTGGAAGGCCTGCATGCCAACGGCGGGTTCAACGCTGATGCGCACGATGGAGTCGGGTTGCTCTTCGGCAATATCTTCAATTTCCATGCCGCCTGCTGCGGAGGCAACAACCATGACGCGCTCTGATTTGCGATCGAGCACGAAGCCCAAATAGAGTTCGCGGGCGATGGCCACGCCGCCTTCGACGTAGAGGCGATAGACGAATTTGCCAGCGGGGCCGGACTGGTGCGTGACCAGTTTCTTGCCAAGCAAATCGTCAGCAGCATCAAGCACTTCATCTTCATTGCGGCAGAGCTTTACACCACCGGCCTTGCCGCGGCCTCCGGTGTGAACCTGGGCCTTCACTACCCAGAGCTTGCCGCCAATTTCGCGGGCTCTATAGGCCGCTTGCTCAGGGCTATAGGCCAGCGCGCCCTTGGGAATAGGAACGCCGAACTTGGCGAGGATTTCCTTGGCCTGGTACTCGTGAATGTCCATGATCAGGCGGCCTTTCTCAGGGCCGCTGCGGCACCGGTTTCGCGGTAATATTCTTCGGCAGCGGCGACACCAGAACCGGCTTCAACGGGAATGCCCAAATCGCGCATGGCCATTTCGCTACCTGCTAGTGCCATCATGCACATGATTTCATTGAGATCACCCAAATGGCCGATGCGGAAGACGCGGCCTGCCACCTTGTTGAGGCCTACACCGAGGGAAAGATTGTAGCGGTTATAGGCGTGCTTGACGAGTGCGGCACTGTCGAAACCTTCCGGGATGACGATGGCGCTCACCGTATCGGAATGCCATTTCGGCGCTTTGGCGCAGAGTGAAAGACCCCAGGCGGCGACAGCACGGCGCACACCTTCTGCCAGGCGGTAATGTCTTGCAAAAACATTCTCAAGGCCTTCAGCAAGAAGAAGATCGATGGAGGCCCTCAGCGCACGGAGCATGTGGGTTGGCGGGGTGTAGGGGAAGAACCCGTCCTTGTTGGTCTTGATCATGTCTTCGAAATCGAAATAGCTGCGGCGCAGGCCAGCAGCTTTGCGCGCGGCGAGTGCCTTCTGTGACACACCGACAATCGCCAGGCCCACGGGCATCATGAAACCCTTTTGCGAACCCGAGACACAAACATCGACGCCCCATTCATCCATGCGGAAATCAATGGAAGCGAGTGAACTCACGGCGTCAACGAAGAGCAGGGCGGGGTGGCCAGCGTCGTTCAGGGCATGGCGGACGGCGGCCACATCGCTCACGACGCCGGTTGCGGTTTCATTGTGGGTGACGAGCACGGCCTTGTACGCATGGGTCTTGTCGGCTTTGAGTTTTTCGGCGAAGATTTCAACGGGAACACCTTCGCCCCAAGGCACATCGACAACATCGACATCCAGCCCGTGGCGAGCGCACATGTCGGCCCAGAGCAGGGAGAACTGGCCGAAGCGGGCGATCAGAACTTTGTCGCCGGGCGACAAGGTGTTGGTCATGGCCGCCTCCCAGCCGCCTGAACCGGAAGATGGGAACAGAAATACTTGCCCGTCACGGGTTTTAAAAATTTTCCTCAGATCTTCGAACAGGGGGAGCGTAAAAGCTGGAAGATCGGGCGCGCGTTGGTCCTCCATGGCGATATCCAAGGCAAGGCGTACGGCCTGGGGCACATTGGTTGGCCCCGGAATAAACAGTCCCCTGATGCCCGGCATGGTATCCTCCCTGAAGTATTCCGGTTCATTCCGGACTCGTGGGGCCGAATATGAACGGGTAGGTAAAATACCGAAACACTCGGAACACTGGCCTTTTGGCATCCATAGGTGTAGGTAATTTCCTATTCTTTTAGGTCGAAAACTAAATACACTCTTGTTTGTTCCTACCCATTAGGGTAGAGTATTGTGATGGTTACCCCCATTGAGCTAATTCTTGCGGACCCAAATCCCCTGATGTTACAGGCTCTTGCGGAAATTTTTGATCAGGACCGGCGCTTCAGCCTGATTGCTTCTTCCAAGACAGCGGAGGGGTTTCTCGAAGCCTGTCTTAGGGTGCCTGTGCCGCTGGGGGTGATCGACTGGTCGCTGCCCTTGCTTGGGGCCGAGCGCTTACTGGCGATTTTGCGCGACAGGCCAAAACCGCCGCGCATCGTGATCTATGCCTCCTCCAACGATCCTGACATTCCGCGCCGGGCCATGGCGGCGGGAGCAGCGGGCTTCTGCACGCGCGATACGTCGCCGGAACAATTGCTCGATATCGTGGCAGCAGTGGCGGCAGGCCGCATGGTGTTCCCTTTCCTCGATGTGCGGGCGCTCAAGCGGGATCCGCGCGAGGAGCTTACCGACCGGGAGAAAACAATGCTGTCAGCATTGGCGCGGGGACGTACCAACAACGAGCTGGCGAAGGAGCTTGGAATTTCCATCAACACGGTGAAATTCCACCTGCGTAACCTCTATGAAAAACTCGGATTCAAGAATCGCTCGCAGGCCATCGCTTTCTACTATTCGCAAGGTGCGGAAAGTGATCAGATCAACCTGAGTTCATCCGCTCACTGACAAATTCTACATGCAACAATTGTCGCACGGGGATTGCAGTGCATCGCAACTTGCGACTAGTTTGTGGCCAACGCAGCATAGATCAAAGGAT
>JAHFPK010000223.1 GCA_023266715.1 Hyphomicrobiales bacterium
ATGCCTAGGTTTTTCCAATTATGGTGTGACGCAGCGACAGAACGCGGCCAGGCCCCTTTGCGGCAGCAAACAACAGACCGGCCAAAAAGGTGAAGTGATTTACGAAGAAGCCGAACTCTACCTGATTTCCCGTCCAATGGGAGGGGCCATGGAAAACAAAGGCAAGAAAAATGACATAAACCCCGGCGATAAGCGAAGCTTCTGAAAAGAGCGCACCGGCGAGAAAGCAAAACACGAGCACGCATTCAAAAATGGCGGCCAGCCAGGCGAGGAAATACGAAAATGGAAAACCCGCAGCTGCAATATAACCGGCTGTTGCTTCCATATCGGCATACTTGAAACCTGCGGCCATCAGGAATACAGCGGCAAATATCAGGCGGCCTGTCAGAATGGCAATCGTATGCCATTTGGGTTCTAAGGCGTTGGATGTCATCGGCTGGTCCTCCTTATGACTTAGAAAGTTTTACGAATTTCAAGACCATTCAAGTAACAGATCGGAGCACCGTTGACGACACTTAGAAAACCCACCAAGACTCTGGCATGACCATTTTTGATTTCATCACGAGGGCCGATCCGGCAAATGTTGCCATTGCGGCACCGGAACGGGAACCTTTGACCTATGAAGATCTCGCTATGCTGGTTGGAAAAACCCTGCAAAGCCTCAATGGGACAGGGCTTGGCCGTTCTGACAAGGTGGCAATTGTTCTGCCCAATGGTCCTCTCATGGCGGCAGCTTTCGTGGCTGTCTCGGCAGCATGTATTGCAGCACCCCTAAACCCCGCCTTCCGCGAAGATGAATTTCGCTTCTACATGGAAGACCTCAGCATAAAAGCTTTGATCGTGGAAAACGACAGCACCTCGCCCGCGATTGCAGCTGCGGCAAGCCTTGGCATTCCGCTGATTGACCTGGTTCCCCATGAACGCGCCGGAGATTTTTCCCTGTATTCCGTAACGTGTGGCAAAACACATGATGGCGGATTTCTGGACACCAATGAAACGGCCCTTGTGCTTCACACCTCGGGCACAACCTCGAAGCCCAAGATTGTGCCGCTGACGCAAGGCAACTTGACTGCTTCCGCCAACAGCATCGCAACGACACTTCGCCTTATCAGTGCTGATCGGTGCTTGAATATCATGCCGCTATTTCACATTCATGGGCTGGTCGCTGCAGTGCTGGCAACGCTTTCTGGCGGTGGTTCAGTTTTCTGCACGCCGGGATTCAATGCCTTGAAATTTTTCGGCTGGCTGGAGGAGTCAAAACCTACCTGGTACACTGCCGTGCCGACCATGCATCAGGCCATCCTCTCCCGGGCTGAAAGAAATGTAATTGTGATCAAGACCAATCCCTTGCGGCTTATCCGTTCAAGCTCCGCGTCACTGCCCGTGCCTGTCTTCAACCAGCTTGAGGCAGCTTTTGGCTGTCCGGTGATTGAGGCCTATGCCATGACCGAAAATGCCCATCAGATGACAAGCAATCAGTTGCCGCCGGACAAGCGCAAGGCTGGCTTCGTGGGCTGCGCGGCGGGGCCCAAGGTTGCCATCATGTCACCCACTGGAAAAATTTTGAAAGCCGGCAAGGAAGGCGAGGTCGTAACCCGTGGACCAAACGTGACCAAAGGCTATGAGAACAATCCCGAAGCCAATAAGGCGGCATTTGCCCATGGCTGGTTTCACACCGGCGACCAAGGCTTCATGGATGAGGACGGCTATCTCAAAATCACCGGGCGCTTGAAGGAGATCATCAATCGCGGCGGTGAAAAAATTTCCCCGATGGAAATCGATGAAGCGCTTCTCGATCACGCTGCCGTCCAACAGGCCTTGGCCTTTGCCATTCCCCATGACAAGCTTGGAGAAGATGTGGCAGCCGTCGTCGTCTTGAGGGAAGGTGCAGCGGCAACCGAAAGGGAACTGCGTGATTTTGTGAATAAAAAGCTGGCGGCTTTCAAAGTGCCAAACAAGATCTATTTTCTCAGTGAGATTCCCAAAGGGGCGACAGGCAAATTGCAGCGCATCGGTTTGGCTGAGAAACTGGGCCTGGCATGACAAAAATCTGTGTCTTCGGGGCTGGTGCCATCGGCGGCTATATCGGCGCTAGATTGGCGCACAAGGCTGAAGCGGACGTTTCACTGTTGGCGCGGGGACCGCATCTCGCCGCAATGGAAACAAACGGCCTCACTTTGAAACAAGGCGGAGAGACATTCACGGTTCGGCCCCGCGTAACGTCCGATCCCAAATCTCTGGGTCCGCAGGATTTTGTGATTGTCACCTTGAAAGCTCACGCACTTCCCCTGGTGCTGGATCAGCTTCAAGCCTTGCTTGGCAAGGACACCGCCATTCTTTTTGCCCAGAACGGTTTGCCCTGGTGGTATTTTTATAAACACGGCGGACCCTATGACGGACGGCGCATTGAAAGCGTTGATCCCGGTGGAAAAATTTGGAAGCGGCTGGGGCCGGAGCGCGCCCTTGGTTCCGTTGTCTGGCAGGCGGCTGAATTGGAAAGCCCTGGTATCATCGCCCACGCCTATGGGGATCGCATGCCCTTGGCCGAACCATCGGGCGAAAAAACACCGCGTGTGACGCTGCTCAGCAAATTGCTGGTGAGCGCTGGAATCAAAAGTCCGGTGCGAAATAATTTGCGTGATGAAATCTGGTTGAAGCTGTGGGGCAATCTCAGTTTCAATCCGGTGAGCGTGCTGACGCAGGGTACATTGGAACAATTGGCCACGGATCAGGGCACGCGAAGAGTTATTCACGACATGATGCAGCAAGCCCGCGCCGTAGGCGTAGCTCTGGGGGTTAACTTTTCTATAGAAGCCGAAGAGCGCATCAACATGGCGAAAAAAGTTGGAAACCATCGCACTTCCATGTTGCAGGACGTGGAAGCAGGACGCCCGACCGAACTTGATTCCCTTCTGGGGGCCGTCATAGAATTGGCACAGATGGTCGGAATTGTTACGCCGACCCTTAATTTGGTATATGACCTCACCAAATTCAGAAGCAGAACTTGAACGTATTTCACCGGAGAAAGCCCATGCGTCTCGACAATGAAAAGCCAAGTGAAAATGTTGAAGATCGCCGTGGGCAGGGTGGAGCTGGCGGAGGCTTTGGCTTTCCGCGCGGCGGCGGCAGGGGAATCAACATTCCCATGGGCGGCGGCAGGGGCGGCCTTAGCATTTCCACCATCATCATGCTTGTTATTGTCTACTTCGCCATCAAGCTGATTTTCGGCATTGACCTCATCCAGGTTTTGAACGGCGGCGGCATGCAAGCGCCGAACAGCGGCACTGACACTGAGATAACCATCCCGAACGGCAACACTGATGTGACTGATGCGGGTGTTCCGGGTGGTGCCACGACAACCTCCACCGATGTAACAGGTGGTGCAGGTAAGGATTTCGTGGCGCGTGTGTTGGGCTCGACCGAACGCGTCTGGGACGGCGTATTCCAGAAAATGGGGCAGACTTATCAGAAACCCAATCTCGTACTGTTTTCAGGCTTCGTGCAATCGGCCTGCGGCATGGCGCAATCGGCCATGGGCCCGTTCTATTGCCCGGGTGACCGCAAGGTTTATATCGACCTGTCTTTCTACCAGGACATGAAAGACAAGCTGGGTGCCCCTGGCGATGCGGCGCAAGGCTATGTGATTGCCCACGAAGTCGGCCATCATTTGCAGAATCTTTTTGGCATTGCCACGAAAGTAACTCAGAAACGCGCGCAGGTTTCGGAAGAAGAGGCCAATTTGCTTTCGGTGCGGATGGAGCTGCAGGCCGACTGCTTTGCCGGCATTTGGGCTAAGGATTCCAATGTTTTCGAGGATGGTGACATTGAGGAAGCCTTGAACGCCGCTTCGCAGATCGGCGATGACCGATTGCAAAAGCGCTCCCAGGGCTATGTGGTGCCCGAGTCCTTCACCCATGGCACATCTGAACAGCGCGTGCGTTGGTTCAAGACCGGCTTTCAGGCAAGTGATCTGGGTCAATGCGATACGTTTGCGACAGACCAGCTCTAAGGTAACGCAAGCCCTCCAATAATGGTTTTACACCGCCGCGACACTAAATTGTGAAGCAAGTTGTGTTGTGCGCCTGGTGAATTGGAGCCATCGTCGTCTTTGAAATTGGATTCAGAGGCGCTGCCCATGACTGCGAGCGAACTTCACCACAGGAAGGTCTATGTTCACACGCTGTTTGTGCGGGTGTTCCATTGGGTAAACGCCCTGGGCATAACCCTGATGATTATGAGCGGCTGGCGCATCTACAATGCGTCGCCATTGTTTGACTTCAGGTTTCCGCGCGAGATCACTCTGGGCGGCTGGCTCGGCGGCGCCCTGCAGTGGCACTTCGCCGCCATGTGGGTGCTGGTCATCAATTTGCTTGTCTATCTGATTCTGGGATTCGCCACCGGCCATTTCAATAGGCGTTTCACACCCGTTACGCCATCCTCGGTCCTTGGCGACATGGGCAAAGCCCTGAAGGGAAAGCTGCCCCACAGCACCACAACCTATAATTCCGTGCAGAAGGCGGCCTATATCGGCGTGCTGCTTGCCATCGTGCTGACGGTCCTTTCGGGCGGCGTGGTTTGGAAACCCGTGCAATTCCAGGAATTGGGGCTGCTGATGGGCGGCTACGAAGGTGCCCGCCTCGTGCACTTCTTCGGCATGACAGCAATCTGCGCCTTTATAGTCCTGCACATGACCCTTGTGGTGCTGGTGCCCAGCACTTTGATTCCAATGATTGTCGGCTGGGCCCGCAGGACCAAACATGAAGTAGAGGACGCGAGCCATGAACACTAAGCTGCTGTTGCCGCGCACAAAGTCGCTTGTGAATATCGAACGCCGCCTGTTCATGAAAAAGACGCTGAGCCTTGGTGCGCTCGCGATGCTGACCGGCTGCAACTTAGCTGATCCGACGGGACCCTCGGTCACCGAGCGCATC
>JAHFPK010000224.1:0-3267 GCA_023266715.1 Hyphomicrobiales bacterium
TAGTCCTCACCCATGCCGATGAGGCCTTCGGTGACGATATTTCCCGGCATCACCGCATTGACCGTGATCCCGTATTTGGCGAGCTCGATGCAGGCGGTGCGCATGAAGCCGAGCTGGCCCGCCTTCGAGGCGCCGTAATGGGTCCAGCCGGGGAAACCGGTAATCGGTCCTGTGATCGACGAGGTAATCACGATCCGTCCCTGATCGGATTTCTTGAGATAGGGAATGGCCGCCTTGATGGCATGGAAGGTTCCCTTGAGATTGGTGTCGATCACTTCGTCCCACTGCTCGCTGGTCATGTCCTCCAGCCGCGCAGGCGGAAAAATCCCGGCATTGGCGCAAAGAACGTCGATGCCGCCATTTTTCTCGGTAACAGCTTTCATCGCCGCTTCCAGGCTGGAAAGTGATGTCACGTCGCCGGTGATAGCAAAAGTACCATGGCCGATGGAGTCGGCACTGGCCTTCGCGTCGTTCAAATGGCGAGCGAGAATTGCGACTTTGGCCCCGGCCCCCGCAAACACCCGCGCAATGCCCTTGCCGATCCCCTTGGAACCTCCGGTTACGACAACGGAACGGCCTTTCAATGACTGAGTCATGAATTTCTCCCTTGCGCATAAAAACGGGGACAGCAGTAACCCGCTGTTCCCCTATTTCTTCAACTAACGCAAATCAGCCGTTGTTCACCATGTGGCCGATGTTCTTGTAGGCTTCCGGGTTCATGGACTTCAGCAGGAAGCCCCAGGCAAGGCCAACCAGAATAATCGCCAGTGCAACCCAAGGGATGGCGTTGGCGAAGTGGCTGGTGCCCGCGAATGTGCCGAGGTTGGCCACGAGCAGGTAAACAAGCCAGACCTGTGCCACAAAGGAAACGATCGGGGCGATAATCGTTGTGAAGACATTGCCACCGCCGTGTTTCTGGAAGTAAGCGATGATGGCGAGCGACACGATGGCTTGTAGAACCAGCAGAAGCCCCGTGCCCAGCACGGCAAACAAGGTATAGACGCCGAGATAGGCTTGGGCGTTGGGATCGCTGTAGCCGTTGAACACGGCAAAGAGAATGACCCAGGCCGCTGCCAGCACGGACTGTACAATCGAAGCTACATAGGGGCTCTTGTAAACCGCATGGGTCTGGCCCAGCTGCACCGGGATTACACCTTCGCGACCTAGCGAATACATGTAACGCGACGCTGTATTGTGGAAGGCCATGCCGCAAGCAAGCGAGCTGGTGAGGATGAGGATCGCCATCAGTTCCTTGGCCCAGCCGCCAACGAACTGTTCGATGGGTGCCAGGAAGAAGTTGCCGGAGTCGGCGTAAGCCTTGGCCAGCATGTCACCTTCGGTCGGATAGGCAGAAACGGCACACCAGCTGATGATGGTGTAGAATACGCCCAAACCAATAACTGACAGATAAAGAGACTGTGGCACGATACGTTTGGCATCACGTGATTCCTCCGCATAGTTCGGCGCCATTTCGAAGCCGACCCATGACCAGAAAGCCATGAAAATACCAACCGCTGCCGCACCTGCCCCGATGGTCACTGTGCCAACTGTCTGTTCCGTTACCGGAACGGCAACGTTGAAGAGGTTGAGCGCTTCGCCGGAGAAATTGGTGCCGCTTCCCGCGAAAATCACTCCAAGCGCAAAGATTGTGAGAATTACGACTTCGAGGATGAGGGCAACGCCCAAGACCTGCACCGACAACTTGACGTCACGATAGGACAAGAAGGACGTTGCCGCGAGCATGATGAGCGCCAGCACCAGCCATGGCACGTTGATGCCGAGATGGGAGGCGAGCCATGAATTGCCGAAGAAGGCGAACAAACCGGTGAGCGAGGCTTCGAAAACGCTGTAGCAGGCGAGCGACGAGATGCCGGCGGACATGCCGACCTCACGGCCAAGACCTTGGCTGATAAAGGAATAGAATCCACCGACGGTGGAAACCTTGGCAGCCATGGCCGCATAACCGATTGAGAAGACCGTCAACACGATGGTAGCCAGCGCGAAGGCCGCTGGCGTGTGAATACCGATGCCGTAACCTGCCGCAAAGGGCACATTGCCCAACATTGCGGACATGGGCGCTGCGCCTGTAACCGTCAAAAACAACACGCCAATCAGGCCAATCGCCTTTGAATGCAATTTGTGAACGCCCGCCATGGATGAAATTTCTATTTCATCCCGTACTGCTTTAGCTTGAGCCATAAAGACCCTCCATTCCCCTGTTGACGTTACTTCCCCATTGACGACGACTCGCGATTCCCCCGCTTTGCGCCGGTCAATCCTATACTAAAGTCCAATTTCCTCATTTTGCCAAGCCCATGATGGCGATAAGCTCCCTGCTCGAAATGACATGGCAGTAAATCATGTTGATAATTTCAAGTTCCTTGTGGTGCAAAGTGTCGGATCCCGCAGCGCAACAATCCTCGACCACAACCACATTGTAGCTCTCATCGGCCAGGCTCCGCACCGTTGATGACACGCATTGATCGGTGAAGATTCCAGCGCAGATCACGTTCTTGATGCCGAGATTGTGCAGAATAAGCCGCAGATTTGTGCCGGTAAGAGCGGAATCAGTCGTCTTGGTCACGACGATCTCATCACCAACAGGTGCGAGGGCCGAAACCAGCTGTGACGGTTTCTCATTCTTCGGCAGCAGAAGATTATTCCAGCCCGGCATCTTTTGTGAAAGCGAACGCTCGCGCCCATCTAGCGTATGGGTTGCAATGCGGGCGAAGAGGCATTCAATGCCAGCGGCCCGGCAGAGTTTCAGGAGCTCCGCCGTGCGGGGGATGACCTGGTTGTGCATGCGCTCTTGAAAGGGTGTCCAGGCATCAAAGCGGAGCTGTTCTGCCTTTGGAAGTTTGGCGCGGTCGGGCCGCTCCAGATAGGTGTTCTGAATGTCGATGACGAGAAGCGCCGTCTCTTTGACAGGCAAGACCAGATCGTCAGGCTCGGGTGCTCCTTCGTAGTAGATCGAACGGTAAGCTGTTTTCCACGACATCTGAATTTCCTGCAATGCAATAAACCTAAGCGGGTCACATATTTCCCTTCTCTCCCTCACGGGCCGTTGAGCCGGTGATCCAGTCTGGTTGGTCGGGTTGATCCTCGGATCAAGTCCGAGGACGACCATGGAGAGTTGGTTTTGGTTCTCCTAAAAGCGATAGGTGAAGAGGCCGCGTCGCTCATAGACGTCGGCGGCCTCCTCAATGAATTTTGCCATGCGCTCGGCTTTGTAGGTCTGACGAAAGGTCTTTGCCACCTGCAAGAGCT
>JAHFPK010000224.1:3367-4912 GCA_023266715.1 Hyphomicrobiales bacterium
TCCTAAAAGCGATAGGTGAAGAGGCCGCGTCGCTCATAGACGTCGGCGGCCTCCTCAATGAATTTTGCCATGCGCTCGGCTTTGTAGGTCTGACGAAAGGTCTTTGCCACCTGCAAGAGCTGTTCCTTGGATTTCGCCCGTCCAGGGCGCAGCATCTCGTAAGAACTCATGATAAAATCCTGCGGCACGCTCACGAGCTCAGCGGCGCGCTCAAAATTAAGCGCGAGAGTGGGGCGTTTGGCGGCGCGGGAAATTTCGGCCTGGTCGCCCAAGGCATGGGGCGTGATACGCAAATCCTCCATTGTTACCTTGCCTGCCATGACAGCGTCCAAGGTAATCTCATCAAGCGACTTACCCCGTTGGCCGCGAATTTTGCCGCTTCTGGTTTCCGCCAGGGGATAGTCGGCAATGGTGAGCTTGCGGGTCATGACTTTACCCCCGTAAATCTCACTTCAATATCCTCCGGTGTCGCCCCTTCCGCCGTCAATCCGGTTTCAATGGCATAGATCAGGGCGACCCGCGCGTGGTAGCGCGAGCCCATGGCTTCACCTCGCGTCGGCACCACAACGGGTTCCGGCATTTCGCCCAGGGCATAGGCGGCCGCATTGGCGCCAAATCCCTTGTAGTGTTCAAGTTTGGTGATGGGCGCGTTGGAAAAGAGCTCGAGATTATTGTGGGGCAAGCGGTCACGGCTGTGGATGACGGCAGTGCCCTTGGCCTGAATGCCGATGCCGATGCCCGATCCGGACAGCGTTGCCGCCGAGATGCCGAGGAACGATGTATCAGCCGTATGCTTGAAGCGCACGATGCGGGCCTTGAGTCCGCGCTTTTCAATGGCGTCGATCATGGCTTTGAGGACATCGGAGAGGCGGTGGCCTGCCGTGGTCTGGAACAGGTTCAAGCCAAAGGCCGGGCTGATGCCGATCACCACTTCCTTCTTGTCTGTCCTCTGCCCCGCCGGGCCGATAACACGATACTGAATGCGTTTGGCTTCTTCTTTTTCATGAAGGGCTTCCTGACGAAGCACTTCCTTCTGATCCAATACGTCCCTGATGGAATTGAGTTCAAGCCGACGCTCCTCTGAAACGCGATAACCGGTGCCCGGCCCCAGATACGTGTTGGGGTCATTCACGGCGCTCACAACTTTTCCCTTCCGCACCATGGCGGAGGTTTGCAAGTAATCACCGGAGACACGAAGCTTCACAAGGGACAACAGGTTTTCCGCTTCTTCAACAAAGCCGCGCTTGGCCAGGGCCTTGATCACGTCGATCACGGAGATATCACGGGTCTTGATGGCCTCGCTGATCCTGGCGACATCACGCGGGGTGTAGCTTCGGGTTTCGTCGGATCCGGAAGCAACAACAACGCTTTGCTTCATCTCGGATGTTGGCGTGCTCAAACCCAATTCTTCGAATACCGCGGCAATGGCTTCAACGGCGCGGCTCCTCAAGTCCAGGGCGCGCTCCTCGGGCAGCGGTGTCAGTCCGCCATCGGCTTCAAAGTCGCGCTGCAAAACGAGAAAGTCTTCCATCTCCTCGCCATTGA
>JAHFPK010000021.1 GCA_023266715.1 Hyphomicrobiales bacterium
CGCAGGCCGAACAAGACGAGTGGGATTATCAAAAACTGGTGGCCAAATATGCGCAGTGGCCAGCTGCTTGGGCAGACGCCGTATTGAAAGCGACTTATGGTGATGAATCATGATTGACCACCTGAACCGTATTGTAACCATTGGAGGAAACCATGAAAACCCTATTGTTTAGCATTTTTGTACTATTCCCACAGATTTCACTGGCAGCAACACCACATGAAATTGGTATGAGCGGCGCAGCAACAGGGATTGGATTGACAATCCTACTTTTTGTCTTTGTCGGTCTGGTTGTTGTGATTGGGGCGATCTTCAAGGAAATAAAAAACTACAAGCACAAGGACAGACCATGATTGACCATCGGGAATTCATCGAAACAAAGCATCAACGGGAGCGCCGTCACCGTAACGATGATTTAATCGTACTGATTGTCGTTGTGTTGTTGTGTGTTGCTTACTACTTTTGCGCGGAAAGCCCCGTCGTTCATGGTGTGGATGTAGAACACGAACGCTCTGTCAATGGCACAATGAGAAC
This sequence comes from Hyphomicrobiales bacterium, assembly GCA_023266715.1. Lineage (GTDB taxonomy): Bacteria > Pseudomonadota > Alphaproteobacteria > Rhizobiales > Aestuariivirgaceae > Aestuariivirga. The sequence goes on from JAHFPK010000021.1 coordinate 532, forward strand.
ATGAAACGTCATTAGGAATCGCCGTCGCTTCAGGGCGGCGAGGATGTCAAACCAGGAGCATAGCCGCGTGAGCAACGATCATAATGAAAGGAGCAATACAATGAACACATCAATCACAAAGGAAGCCAGTAAACAAAGCCCGATTGCGTCATTTAGCGGGTTTATGGATAAGCTCAAGCCGCAGCTCGCACGCGCATTGCCGTCTCACATGAACGCCGACCGCATGGCACGACTAGCGCTCACGCAGTTTAGTACTTCCACGGCGCTGCAGCAGTGCGACCCAAAGAGTATCGCCGGCGCAATTATGACTGCGGCTCAGCTCGGCCTTGAGCCGGGAATCAACGGCCAAGGCTATCTGATTCCGTACAAAACGACCTGCACATTCGTTCCTGGGTGGAAAGGTTTGGTTGACTTGGTATCTCGCAGCGGGCGCGCAACAGTATGGACCGGCGCTGTGCGTGATGGTGATAAGTTTGAATACCAGCTTGGCGACGAACCGTTCTGCAAACACAAGCCCGGCGACGAGGACGACGATACGCCATTTACCCATGTGTATGCAATCGGCCGCGTAAAGGACGCTGCCATGCCGGTGATCGAGGTATGGAGCCGCGCAAAGGTGCTGAAGCATCTGGCGAAGTACAATAAGGTTGGCGACCGACACTATGCAAAATCCGATGAAAACAACTTGGAAATGTATGCACGAAAATGTGCATTACTCCAGGTATTGAAATACATGCCTAGCAGCATTGAACTGTCAAATGCCATCACTGCCAGCCATGCAGCGGAAGCGGGCCATGGCGTGACTATTGAAAACGGGATTGTTATCGAAAGCGCAGATCAATTCGGTCAGGGTATTTCTGGCACCGGAACTGAGAAAAAAGAACCTCCTATCTGTACGCCAGAACAATTCGCAGAGCTTGCGAAGGAATGGGAACATCTGTTGCGCGGCAAGAAGAAAAAACCGAAGCAGGCGATCGATGCCATCAAAACAAAATACGTGCTGACCAAGGAACAAGAGTTCCAGATCGATGCTTGGAGCCATGAAGGGAATGGTGAATAACATGGAACAACATGATTTTCTGCAGGGCAGTGAAGCTTGGCACCAACACCGCGCGACGCACTTCAATGCCAGCGACGCGGGTGCAATGCTCGGTATCAGTCCGTACAAGACCCGCACCCAATTGCTCGATGAAATGGCGACCGGCATTGTGCCAAACGTAGACGAAGAAACACAGGAGCGTTTCGATGCAGGTCACCGCACGGAGGCACTGGCTCGTCCGATTGCAGAAAAGATCATCGGGCGCTCGCTCTATCCTGTCATCGGCAGCGAAGGAAGACTATCAGCATCGTTCGATGGTCTGACCAGCGATGACGCAATCTGCTTTGAGCATAAGCTGCTGAAGGGGTCACTCAGGACAATAGAAACCGCCGAGGATATTCCGGAACAGCATCGCGCGCAGATGGAGCAGCAACTAATGATTTCCGGCGCTAAAACCTGTCTGTTCATGGCAAGCAATTTTGACGCAGACGACAATTTGCTTGAAGAAATCCACGTTTATTACGACTCTGATCAATCCATGCGGGATCGTTTATTGCAAGGCTGGACGCAATTCTCGATTGATCTTGAAACCCACCAGCCAAAGGTAATTTCCGAAAAGCCCACGGCACAGATATCAATCGAACTTCCAGCGCTGTTCGTTAATGCCCATGGCGCGATCATCGACAGCAATATAGAGGCGTTCGGCCTTGACCTTACTGCCAAACTGACCGAGGTACGCGCGATTAAACTGGTAAGCGACCAGGACTTCTCAAACGCCAAGGCTGCGGCTGCAATGTTCCGAGAACAGTATAAGAAACTTGAACTGGCAAAGGAAGCGATGCTGGCGCAGACCGTCACTATCGGAGAAGCGGCGCGCATGATAGACACATGGCGCGAGGATCTTCGCGTAACCGCGTTGCAATTGGAAAAGGACGTAGAACGCGAGGATTTGGCCAAGAAGCGTGCAATGGTCACAGAAGGCGCGCAGGTATTTTCCGACTACATCGCACATCTTGAAGAGGGAACGAAGCCGATCCGTCTGAACATCGAAAAGCCAGACTTCGCATCGGCCATCAAGGGCAAACGCAACTACACATCCATGCAGGACGCCATCCACACGCTGCTGGCGAATGAAAAAATTAAGGCGGATTGCATCTCTAATGATATCAAGCAAAAGCTGGTGTGGTGCAAAGAACATGCCGCTGGAATGTCTATGCTATTCCCTGACTTGCAGCAACTTATCAGTAAGCCGAAGGAGGACTTCGAGCTAACCATCACCAGCCGCATCGATCATCACAAGGCTGCTGAAGCGGCCAAGCTGGAAGCTGAGCGCCAGCGCATTCAGGCGGTGGCTACGGCCAAGGCAGAGAGTGAGGCGGCGGCGAAACTAACCGAAGAGACAGTGCGCATCCGCGCCGAGGAAGAGGCCAGGGCGCGCGCCAAGGTAGAAGAAGAACAGCGCGCTACCCAAGATCAACGGGGGAAGACAGAGGAAGCGACGCACGCGCAGCCGCAAGCTACGGCAGCGCCACAGGCACCCGCTGCCAGTACCCCACCTTTCACAATCGCTGACCTGATCGACCAATTCCTTGCCACCCGCACCGAGAGTGCCAAGGCCAAGGCAACCATGAGGGCAACTCTGCTTGAGTTTGTGAAGTTCGTTAATGTGCAAAAAGTGAGCAATTAAAATGATTGGATTGATAATTTGCTGGTTCAAAGGCAAGCACCTGCGCGGAACACCGGTCAAACACGATCCCGCTGATGCTGATCAGCGCTCGAAATGGTGTTGTGCGCGGTGCGGAACTCAATGGGCGACCGGCAAGCGCCCAAAACTGTGGAATGACAATCGAGCTAGGAAATGACCGATTATTACGAATCAGGCGGGGTGCCGCCATTACCTCCACATGAACGCGATAGGCTCATAAAATGCCAGAAGTGTGGCGACTTGTTTGTCGGGCCGCTTCTGGGTACCCATGTATGCAAAACTGAAAAGGAGAAAGACCATGAACTCACTGATCGCACTTACTCCGCAAGGGATGATGAAAGCCCAGGAAGATTGTATGACTTGGGTAATTCAAAAACTTGAAAAGGCAAAGCATGAACTTATGCTTGCCGATCAGAACTTCAATGCGCTGCAACGCGCAAAACTGCGTACACAAACCGCAACCACGATGATACGCAAGGCACGTGCTCGTTTGACGTTCTATGAAAAGATCAAAGCAGCACTTGAGGCAGGTTACTACATCATCCCGCCTTTCGATGTACAGGTGTTTGCTATCCGCACTGATCGTGGAAATCCACTAAAAGATACTGGAACACATAGTTGGACAAACGATGCAAATGCACGTTCTTTGCCAGTTGGCGAAGGAAATTATGTTGATCCTCGGCCAACACGAGAATATGTTGACGATACTACAGAAACAAATCGAGACGGCACAACACGCGAAGTCAAAGTATTTGAAAATATCAACTGGGCTGAAGTTGATTTGCCAATCCGTGCGGTTAAACCACAAATAATCGAAGCGACAGGAAAGGCATTGGCACTCAAGATATTCGATGCGCTCGGCATAGCTCCGGCTTTCCGTAGTGCCGATCCGATCATTGTGGGGCATATTAAGCGTCCATATAGCAATGATGCGCCATTGACGTTCTTTGTGGCTTGGTGGTTGGATTACACGGACTTGTAAATCATGGCAGACAATACAAAAATTGAGTGGACTGATTCTACCTGGAACATAATCACCGGATGTTCCGTGGTATCCGCTGGCTGCAAAAATTGCTATGCGATGAAGTTGGCCGGCACACGGCTGCGCGATCATCCATCGCGCAAGGGGCTGACCACAGACACTAGCGCCGGACCGGTATGGACCGGCGAAGTCAGGTTCAACCAACAATGGCTCGACCAACCCTTGCGCTGGAAGCGGCCACGCATGATCTTCGTCTGCGCGCATGGCGATCTGTTCCATGAAAGCGTACCGGACGAGTGGATAGACAGGGTTTTCGCTGTGATGGCTTTGTGCCCGCAGCATACGATGCAGTGCTTAACCAAAAGGCCAGGGCGGATGCGCGCGTACATGAGCGACCCGGATACTCCGGGTCGAGTCGCTCGCGCATCAGACCGACTCGCCGTTGCTCACGATATCGCCGCGATGTGTGGGCCGAGCGACTTTGAGTGGCCGCTGAGAAATTTTTGGGCGGGAACTTCTGTCGAGAATCAAGAAGCCGCCGACGAGCGCATCCCGCTGTTGCTGCAGACGCCTGCAGCGGTGCGGTGGGTGAGTGTGGAGCCGCTGCTTGGGGCGGTTGAACTAAGCGCATGGCTTGACCTCATCCAGTACGAGAAAGGCTCAGTCTGGATGCGGCGCAACATCGGACAAATGTACGACATGCTGGACTGGGTAGTTGTTGGCGGAGAATCAGGCCGAAACGCAAGGCCGATGCACCCCGCTTGGGCGCGCAGCCTACGCGATCAATGCAAGTCCGCCGGCGTACCGTTCCTGTTCAAGCAATGGGGCGGGTGGCAAATCGCATCCGCAGAAAACGGGCACCACGACTGCGATATGGAACGCAACTCCGCAATCTGGGTTGATGTGGATGGAAAGATAGCCAAGCCATCATCGCTAGGGTTAAGTGATGCCGCTTATGCGATGGTGCGCACCAGCAAAAAATCCGCAGGCCGCTTACTCGATGGCGTGCTGCATGATGAGTATCCGGTGAAGCCATGACAAACCACTACAAAATCCCCGCGCCATTCACCGACACCGTGATGTGCGACATCTGTAAGAAGGCGCGAACATCCGGCAAGCATGAGAAGTGCAGCCGTAAACGCCAGGGTATGTATGCGGAGAAGAATCACAGGCGTGCTCAGGTAAATGAGATGATAAAGCCATGACTCCTGCAGAACGGGTAAAGCGCATCCTTGATGAAGCGGTAGGAAGTGATCTTTCATCAAAAGAAAAATTCGAGTTTCTTCCAACCGTGAAGAACCGATCAACTCTTACACCACCACAAGAAAAGTGGTTGCGTGATATAGAGAAGCGGATATTTGAAGAGGGGGATGAATGACCGACCTTCTCACCACAACCGGCGCAACTTTCAACGGAGAAAAAAAATGACATTTGATGAATGGATGATAAAAAAAAACCCAAAGCATCATGCTACCGATGACACTGTAACATTACGCCTATTACGCGATTGCTGGCAAGATTCAGCGAAAATAGAGCGAGAGACTTGCGCAAAACTATGTGATGAGCTTTTTGCAGATAGCGGATACCATCCATTTTTACGAAATGGTGCATTAAATTGTGGAACTGCTATTAGGATGCTATCTCAAGCAAACGAAGAAGCGAACTTGAGCGAAGGGTTAGGCCTTTGGTGGAGAACAGAAATGGACGAACGTGACTTCTGGATTCGCTGCGTAAATGCACGGTGCGTCATCGTGCCCGTGCCAACCTACTCAGCCTACGGAGACGATGGCAATACGCATGCAGAGCAGTTTACTGGGCTGAAGTTTGCGGCATTGCCATTCGATGATAAGGCAGTTGGGCCGGACTACTACTTCATGATCGAAGAGGGTCAGACTGGAAGCGATCGCCTCTATGCGACTCCAGAAGACGCTCTCGTCGCATGTGAGGCAAAGGCCCAACGTCAAGGTCAGTCGACCGCTTGCGGAACTGAAAACAAAGAACCCGGCTGTTAGGCGGTCGGCTGCACCGCAGGGTTAGGCTGGATTTTAAGGAGAAATTAAATGCCGGCAAGAATGATAAAATTTGGGTACATTTTTGAAGTAAATGGAATTCTGCATTTCGAAAATTTTCATGTAGACGGGAATGACGAATTCCCAAACCCACAAGAGGCACTTCTTACCTTGGTGAGGGATAGAATTCAAAAGGAACTCGACATTCAGAAAGCAATTAAAGTGAATCATCTGTACATGCCTAACGTAGGATAGATGGCGAAGACGATGAATATCCTAGCTGACCATCGCTTCCTCTGGCTTCTCGCCTTCTTCCTTGTGCTGGAAGGCTTGCAACTATTTCTGATTTGGTGCGGGTTGAGAGCAGCAAATAAAGATGGGATGAAGTATGAAATCTGCACCACGCATAAAGGGAAGAAAACTGTGATCTGGAGGATATTGTAATGAAACTAACTGAACAAGAGCTGCGAGAAAATTTTGAGAGGTGGGCGCAAACTCAGTTTGAAACTCCAATTGATTTCTTTCATGAATGGCAAGGCAATTGTTATTTAAATGATGAATTTGATGCAATGTGGGAAGGCTTCAAAGCCTGCTACGCCATGATGCAGGATACTGTGGAGAATATTGTGATCGAGGATTTATCAAAATGGGAAACATTAAAGTGGGAAACATTTCCCAACGTAAATGTAAGCGTTTCACCATCAGTGAATAAAATGGAGACGCTTCCTATTATGGCTAAATGTGTAGATGTTGCAAGAACGCTCAACATTTACGTCGGTAAGCCTTATTCTATTAAATTCTTGGCAACAAGAACGGAAGAGGATGAATTCACTATATCAAATCTAACTGTACTACTGGGAAAGACAAATGATTGATTGGCTAAAAATGCTTTTGTATTCTTTGTTGATTTCAAGATGGAGAAATAAAATGTCAAAGAAGAGAGTAATAGACGCTACTATGGAGAAAGACCATGACTGAACAGGAATTGCGGGTAAAGTTTGAGGAATGGTTATCAAACTTCAACAATCTTGATTTTAATGATGATAAGTTCAGTATCCTCGCATGGATTGGCTTCCAAGCCTGCTACACCATAATGCAGGATACTAATGCACAGGTTAAAGAGCTTATATTGTGTGGAGAAAGTATACGAGAGTTGCAAGCTCAACTCGCCCAATTCTCCAGTGAGCCGGTTGGTATTATGGGTGAAACTTATGGCACCCCATATCCCGATGGCTATCATGGTAATGTGATTAGCAAAACTGTTATTGAAAAACATATGCCACTCTACTCAAGGAAACTACCATGAACGTGATTGAACTGGCGAAGAAGGCAGGCGCTTCTAGTACCTATCGTGGGATTGAGGGATATCCATATGGAGAAGAATTTTCTTATGACAATCTTGAACAATTTGCCAAACTCATCCGCAAGGAAGTTATGCTGGAGGCTGCTGAGATATGCAATAAAGAGCATTTGGTTGATCCATCCAAAGATGGCGGCGTGAACAAAGACCATTATGAACTCAAAGCAAAACTGAATGCCACAGCTAGGGCGCGCCAGAAAAAACTGGACGAAAACGCGGCTATGGAAAATATGGAAACACATTCGGTTACTCTGTGGTGGATCGTCATTATTGCTCTGGCTTTAGTAATCGGGTCGCTGCTGATCGACCATTTTTTTAAGTAGCTGAAGTGCGCGTCGCAGAGGCACGGACAGACTCAGAAGAACTGGCGCGGCTACGCGCAGAAAATGCTGACTTGCGTCAGCGCGTGATAGTTAGGTGTGCAGATTGGCGGTTCTGTGATAACACAGAAAAATATACGGTAATCCAATACCCGCATAGTATGGAAAGACTAACAAGCACTGGTGATAGTCCAGCAGGGTGGAAGTATATAAGCAAACAAAATGCCCGATGCAGTCTGCACACCTAACATAGAGTTGAGGGGGCGCGCACTATGAAAGATGAGCAAGGAACGAACAACGCTTTTGCGCGCTCCCTCTCGAACTCCGGGTTAGGCTGGTGTCCTAGTTGCTTACGTGTCGTTGAGAGTCTGCCAGCACCAGCAGAAGGAAGTTGTGTGCATTGCTGCAACCACTTGATGAAACTTGAGAGTGGAATTTGCCATGAAATAGGATGCTCTGGAATAGAACCTGATATGTGTAAAAACCATCCAGAGCAGTGTTCGATCATAAAAAAGTGTATGCCTAACGTGTAGTAGGCGGCAAAAACGCCACATATCCTGACATTATTTTTGTAAGATTTTGATTGAACGTTTATTTATTTATAAAACAGGGCAATGACTAACCTACTTCTTAAATATTCTCATCCATATTACGGATGGAATACCGCCCGTTGGGTATTTCTATTGGCAATGATCGTGTGGGGATGGCTGGCATGGGATTTATTCGACCAGCACCACATGCTGCAGATCAATGAATCAACCAAGATAATTGTTCGCGATGAACGATTGCGGCAGTTATGGAACATGCTCGAACCAGTGTGCCCGGAAGATGTGGAAGCGGCAAAGCAGTTTGCCATAGAGCGAGAGAAGAAGAAAAGGCGCCATAATAATAAAGTTAAATTCCGAGCAGACCAATCCCACCAGATTCAACAAGTCCACCAAAACGAATTATTTGGATCAAAGCCCCAAGCAGACCCGCCACTATCGCCGCAGCGATAATGCAATGTACGATACGTTCCATTATTTAGATAAAGCCCTGGCAAGCTGATCCTGTTTATCGCGGATCTGGTTTATCAAGATTTTCTTTTCATCCGGGGTTTTGTTGCTTTTCTCAATGAGTCTGGCACGCTCACCGAGCGCAGACATGTTGCGCTTCACCCTTTCCACAGATTTATACTTGCGTAATTTCTCGATATTGGCTTGTTGATATTCTCTGGCAGCCTTCTGGTTTCCTTCTTTCAGCATCATGCGCCACGTACCATAGGCTTCCTCAAGTTCTCTGGCCTGGTCGTACATGGCTGTCACATATCGGCTATGCGATCCTTCCAATTCAGATACCATGCCGCCCGTACCAAATTTCCAATAATCCAGTGCTGGCTTGGTGGGTTGATTCGATGCAGCCCTTACCAACATATCGGCCCCACCCACCACGAACGATCCAAGCCAACTGAAGTATGCCCTAACAAGATGATCTATCTGCACTGGTGACAGGAAGTTATCTCCAGTTACCGTGTTCCCGGCTGTACTGATTCCGCGCGCAACCATGCTGGTGCTTTGCCGATAACGATAATCTGGGGCCAATTTCTCCATTCCCATTGTCTCAATAGGCCGTCCGGTAAACGAATCCTTGTTGGCATAGACATCAATGATCGGTTTCACCAGTTGAGGTATTGGGTTCATCGATAGTTGGTTGGACAGGTTATGTGCCAACGTATCTCTGAATCGTTCGCCGGTCATTTCCTTGTCGAATATAGCTTCGGCGCTGCGCTCAGCCAATGTAGCTATGGCCCCGATCTCAAACGGCTTTGGAATGCGGAATGCCTCACCGCCGATCTTGAACCACCAGTAATTATCCCGGTCCCAATCCTCGCGTTTCTTCCAGTCGTCGTCATCTCCATAAGCGGCCAGCAAAGCCAGCGATGCGACAGATACTGCCCCCAATACGATTGCGAAACGAGCATTATCTTCTTTGGCTGCCCGGCCAAGTTTATACATGCCCTGCGCCCGAGCATTCATAAACGGAACAATCTGCGTCAGAAATCGAACTGAAGTCCAAGCACCCTGCATCGAGAAGTCCATCAAGTCCCTGGCCATCAAAGAAGCTGTGGCGTGATCCATGCCTTTTTCGATCATCTGATGATAGAGTGACAACCGATTTATCTCTTCGCCCCGGTTGCCAAGTTCGTTGTAGGCGGTAAAGGCCGGCTCGATGTACTTGTCCACCATTGCCTGGACTTTGCTTTCATTGTCCAGGATGTGGATATCTTTGGAGCCCGCCTTGATTAATTGACGCACCCGGCTTGCTTCGTTTCCTTCCAACATCGTGCCGAAGCGTATCAATCCACCACCGGCCAAGGCAGAGACATATTCTTGAGAAACAGTTTCTGCTTTGCGGTCGGTGAGTTTGTACCCTTCCTTGATATTCTTGCCGATGTTGTAGCTCAAATCTGCCGTAGCAATGGCCTGTACCGAGTCGCGGATGAGGTTTCGTACCTTGAAGAATGGGGAAGCAGTAACGCCTATAGTCAGCCAATGTTTCGTCGTAGACATGGCTTTCATGGCCGGCCCGCGCATACCGGCATATTCAAGGCTGGATATGGCAGTGAGTAGGTGCGCGTCTTCCACTTTATAATTTAACTTTTGCCCCTTGGCCATCACCCAAACAGTGTTCTTTTCACCTGTCTCGGCTTTCCTGGCAACACCAGCTTTAACCGCGGCGTGGATTGTGAGGATGGCAGCCCTATTCTTCGCCGAGGCGTCGATCAGATGAGCCCAGTTCATCAGGGTATTGGATAGCAGGTCGTTCAGCTGCTGCTCGCCGCCCTTGAGTTTCTTGAAGGCTTCCTGACGAACAACCCCGGATTTGATGTTCATCCCCCTGATTCCGCCTTCTTCTTCCATCATCCGGTAGAACGGGACATAGAATTCGTGCTCCCACAGATGGCGGCTTTCAGGATCGATAAGCCCGGATTGCTCGGCTATGTCCAAAGCGTTCTTGTTGAACTCGTTGAATTTCTTGAGCGTATCGGCGTAAATCTTGGTGCGATCGCGGGTTATGGATCCATCCGGCATGGTGTAGTCAAAATTCGTCATCCCATCAGATAGCGACTTGAACGCCGCAATATCCTCTGGGGTAAACAGTCTTTCCTTGCCTTCTGCGGCCAGTCTCTCTGCCCGGTTACCAGCTACCCAGCGCAGGAAGTCAGTGGATTCACGACCAATCGGGTAAAATACCTTGGCCAGCACCCCACCAGTGCGGTCGGCATCCGTAGCCCCATCCTTGATGGATAACTTGCCGTAGTTCATAAACGCCTCAAACGCGCCCGTAGCGCCCTTGGAAAGCCTCAGTAGGGTGTATGCTTTGGCAGACAGGTCTCTGACCGGCCTGAATTGATCTACAAGCCCCTGGGCGGCTTTCTTGCCTGCATCCTGCCAGATAGATTGCAGGTTTTCCTTGATCGTCTTTTCGGTTATCCGTGAGCCGGTCCTGTCCATTGCGGCCAGTTGTGCCGGGGTGTAATCGTCGCGGCCTTCGCCGATGATGCGGGGTGCTTTTGAGAACAGGATATTCGCATCGGTAGGTGAGAAGGTGCCACGATTACCGATGGCGGATTTTATTTGGGTTGGATTGAAGGCGATATATGAATCACTACTAGCAATACCATGCTCATACTTATTACGGTACACGATTCCATCGTAACCGGATGACTCAATGAGTGACTGAATTTCGCGCTCAGAATTCTCCCTTATCTTTTTAAGTCCTTCCTCAAGCTGTGGGCGCTTTGCTTCAATAATCTGCTCATATCCGTTCCTGTATTCCCACGTCTGCGCCTTCAAATTATGCCATTCGCCCCTGAGTTTCTTCAGGATTGAATCGCCTGTTTTTTTTGAAATGATGCCAGCGCGAACAAGTTCAGGGACAAGTTTATCGTAGCCCCAGCTTCCTACATCGTTCAGGCGCAACGGATTTCTTAAAGCTAGATATACCGGCAATATTCTTTGATCTGGCCTATATCTGTCAGGCGAAACGGATTGTCCAGTGCCTATAACATCAGCCAATCGTTGATTAGCTTGCACAGAACTCCCGAAATGCGACCATGGAACGAACTCTTCAAAATCCATCTGCGTCCCATGATAAACAACCAATGGCTTCCCTTTGAAATTCTGTACTAAGTCAGAAGGTCTTACGCTCCAATCTGATACCTTACTAAAACCGAGTTCTACACGAATATCGTTATAACGATTTCTGGCTGATTCAATCATTGCACGCTTTGGCGTACCTCGCTGCATCGTTATTCTGCTTTCCGTATAGGCACCACCGAATAATCTTCCTTCGTATTCTCGACCCTCTGTAATTAATTTACTATCAAACGGTTCAACCACCTTGCTGTCGCCGAACCATGCCTTAAATGCTGGCGTGTCGGTCTGATCGGTTGATTCTGCCTTGCTCGCCATTACCATTCCGCCTGCTGGTATTTCTTCCTGCAACAGACTTGGCGCATTCTTCAAAGCCTCACTCGCCATCTGAATTATGTCGCCTTCGCTCAGTTTGTTCGCCCATTGAATGACGCGGAGTTTGTCCATGCCTTTGATGTTTTGTCCGATGGAGCGGAGCATTTTGCGGAACCATGCGATGAATTTTTGGGTGAGGGAGGCGGTGGGCGATTGCTCGATATAGTACGCCACCATTTCATGAGTCAAGTTTTCTTCTGGGGTCTCGGCAGCAACGGCACGATCATAAGCATCCCGCATGGCCTTGTTGCCAGCCTTGCGCATGGTGTCGGCCTGTTTCAGGATGGATTGGAATTCTGCGTCGGACTTGCCGAGCTTTAAGACGTGTACAGAAATTTCGTGCTTCAATAAACCGAGTATCTGTTCGTCAGTCCAGTTGTCAGGCAAATTATCCGCGATGATATGGACGGAGTTGTCGGTGGGGTCGACATACGCGCGAATGGTGTTGGATTTTGAGTAGAGCGTATCGGTGATCTGGATGGCTTCATCAGAGAATACGACGTAGTTGTAGTTTCCTTCGCCTTTGGAACGACTGTCACCGGCTAAATACTTGATGCCTGAGATACCGAGCGCGTGTAGGCGTTTGCTGGCAGCTTTGGCGAATCTGTTATAGAAAGATGGTGAACTTCCAACTTCACCTGATTTGTCAGCCTCAAGTTCTTTGATATAACTATAAATCTCATGCCCGTCCATCTTGCTATCTGGGAGACGTATATCTGAAAACGCTGCCTTCACTTTCTCTGGTTGTTCATTCAGCGGCTTATCCCATAACAGGTAGGTATCGTCCTCGGGGATGTCTACTTTGTAGAGTTGGCCGGCCGGCTGCTTACCAAGGACTTTTTCGATTTCCTTCTGTGATGGCGCGGTGCTATGCCATCTTGGGCGCTCACCTTGCTTTTCGTTTCCTTCCGTGTCAACCTGAATCACTTTTACATGCCATTGCCACCCATCGTCAGTGCGCTTGAATTCAAGAACCTTATCATTTCCGCTGTACCCATTTACGATGCGACCAGGCTTGAAATACTGTTCCAGCACATCTAAAGATGGGTAGTTTCCTGCTGCCAATTTATTTCTATAATATTCAGCAATCTCTTTCTTCCCTGTGAAATACAATCCCCACCCGTAAGCCTGCGCGCCCTCGCCTTTGCCGATATGATCAAGGCTGAACTTGTCAAACTTGTATGGTGAGCCATGATAAACAGCTTGATAGAGTGCACCACCGCCCAATATCCTCGCCGGTATCTCGCTCTCATTGTGTACCTTGATAAGCGGCCCCATCAGCGAACTCAAGCCATTTGCTTGGCTTTCCAATACGCTATTGATGCGTGTAGTCAGGGCTTCTGGTGTGTGGCCTTTAGGTGTAGTTTCGCCCTTGCTGAATCCTGGTTGCTGGTATTGTTTGCCTTCGCTGTCGATCCGCTCGCCTTCCATGTAGGCTTGCACGGCTTCTTCGCGAGTGATGTCCAGGGAGTCCTGTAGTCTGTGGACTTGTTGGTCTTGGTCGGATTGGCTGAATAGGGCAGGTTTTTCTGGCGGCTGTTCTTTTAGATTTTGCGTTGATGCATTCCAAATATATTCTTCCTTAACTCCGCCACTGACAAAATCTTTATTTTTCTGGAAGCCAAGTTTTTCATACCATGCACGATTTAATTTTTGTCCTTCTTTCCCGCGCATAGCATCACTTGTAAGAACAAGTGGCTTGTTTTCTGCTTTTGCCTGTTCCATGACTTTTTTAATTGTGTCGGAACCGATGCCTTTTCTTCTGCTGGATGATGTTATTTCAATATCTGCAATGCGTAAGGCATTGCCAGTATCATCAAGTTTTATGTATCCCACTTCCTGTCCATCATAGATTATGGGATTTTTTCCAATCTTAAATGGAGTTTCAGCAAGCCCATCTTTTAGATTCTCCGCTTTTTCTAAAACAGGCTCGGTTGCTGTTTTAGCTTGCTGTGTTTCACCGAGTATGCTCTTGATATGTTCTGGCGTGACTTTTCCAGCCTCAAGATCGGCGGCAAGGCGTATTTGTTCTGCCTTTGGAATGTCAGATGCCTTGATCAATTCCAAGGCGGATTGTTTAAGCTGATCGGATGGTTGAGCCAATAGATCGGCTTGTCCATGCGCCATGCCGACATCAGCTTCGCGGTTGCTGCCGGTCAACTTGAATCCTGAAACCTCTTCGTCTGCTTTTGCCTTTGCTTCAGATTCTTTCCTGGCCTTGACCGCGGCCTCTTCTTTGGCTATTGCTTCTGCGTTTGATTCGCTTTTGAGGGCAAAGCCTTGAGTTTCCCCCCGGGCTTTTGGTTGCGCAGCCACAGTTGCAGCAGGGGCGCGCTCAGCGCGTAGCCCTCTGATCCTTCTGGCTTGCTTGTCGGCGTATAACTGAACTTCCGCGTCCTTGATGTTGGTTGCCGTTCCATAGCTGAACCCCATTCCTGTTTTGGTTATTGTCTTGCCATCCGGGCCGGTATATTCGAATCCGGTTTCCGAAAGCGTTTTCAGTGCGGCATCCATCACGGCCCTGACTTCCTCGATGGTTTCTCCCTGAACATAGAATTCATCGCCGCTGATGTGATAAGCGTTTTTGGTTTCCTTGCCCAATGCGTCGGCAAGAGTTTTGATCAGCACGTCGCCGACATCATGGCCGAGCGTATCGTTGATTTCCTTGAGCCCGTCGATATCTGCGAAAGCCTGGATCGGGAGTTTTTCTGAATCTTCGTAGGCCGCCTTGTTCGGCAACCCAGTCAGATGGCTGGTGAAGATGCGCCGGTCCTTTTGTTCAAGTTCCGCGCGCAGTTCTTCAGGGGACATCGCCGCATAGCGCTTGCGGCGTTCTTCGTTGGTTAGGCGTCTTTCGGCGTTTTGTGCCCTTGGTTTTTGATTGCCGGATTGAGGGCTTTGCGTGCCTTCGGGTTGCTGTTGATTTGCCCACTGCCGTGAAAAAGCTACCGGATCGTCTGCTGATTTCAAGCCTTCGTAATAGGCTTGTGCTTCGGCTTTGAATTTCGCACCAAAGATGGCAGGAGCAACACCTTTCGCACCAACGCTGATATTTTTTCCGTTAGCGAATTCGCTTATTATCGCGCCATTGGGATTGATTTCTTTTGGCGCAAGACCATATCCACCATCAACAGGAATGATCTCGTGCGTCTTGCTTAGACCTTTGTTTTCATCGCGGTGTTTTACCGCATCGCCGCGCTTTGCGAATGGGTTGGTACCGTCAATGCCGTCTTGTAGAATCGTTCCAGTCGGTATATCGCTTGCGCCAAGCTCGCGCTTGATTGCGATGAGATTTGATCCGCTTGGAAAAACTGCCCCACCTTTTGGGTCTATTGCCGCAGATATTTTCAGCTTATTTCGTGCCGCTACAACCAATGTACGCGGGAAGCCGGTTATGGCTATCGTTCCGTTATCGCGCTTTGTTATTGATCCAGGCGCAATACTCGGCTCGGATGACGGCGCAAGATTTGATGTTTCGAATGGCTGCGTGATGTTGCGCACCAGCGCAGGCTTGTTCAACGAGGTATTGTCCGGAAGAACGATTTCGGCCGAATTACCGGCTATATTCTCCGGTCGATCAATCCCTTCTTGCGCTTGTGCTTTTTCTTGACCCGCTCCGATAATTTCTTGCCCTTGCTGGCTTGGTTGAATTCCTTGACCTTCTCGTCCCCCAGGGCTTTGTGGCCCGATGGGCTGTTCGCCCATTTTTGTTGAAGAAGCGATTTGTATGGCATTTTGACCTCCTGTAATGGGCTGCGCCTGTTGCACAGTAGCAGTTGGCGCAATCCACTTGAATGCACCTGATATCATTTTGCTTGGCAATGCGACTACTTCTGTTGGTGCTTTTATCGGTCGGAATGCACCCGATACAAGATCGGTGTCGGGGGGTGCAGCAACTGGTTGTACCTCTTGTGTATCCAACAATTCCGATCCGTCAAGCGCAGTGTCTGAAGATCCTGTAGCAGATTTGAAAGTGTCTACCGCGTCATCGATCGTCGGCGCTGCAAGAATATCCGATGGCTTGGTTGGCTGGGTAATGCTGGTATGGTAGTCCTGCAACCACTTATCGGCTTTTTCCTTACCGACGATGGGTTCAATGTCATTGGCGACATATTGGGCTGCTGCCATCCTGACTGGCGCTGGGGCATTATTGTCGGTTAATGCTGTGCCGATCTCGGCGCGTTTCCTGGCTGTTACAGATGCCCCGGTTACCCCCAGAGGTCCGAGCAACACCGACATCCCAAGGGCTGCTTGTGCGCCCTGTGCGCCAGCTTCGTGTGGGGTAGCTGTAGGGAGTCCTGCCTGCTGCTCAACGTAAGCCTCGCCATATCCCTGCCCGTATTCCGTTCCGGACTGTACCGCAGCATTTCCTGCCCAGTTTTTCGCGAACTGCATGGCCCATTTCGGGCTTGTTGCCAGTTTTACGGCCCCATCAACCGTTCCCTTGGTGCCAAGAGAAGCAAGTAACTTGCCCCCTCCCATCAGGAATTTGGCACCCATTACGTCAGCAACCGTCTCGCCAAAACCCTCGATCAGTCCGGTTTTGTATGCAGCATCAGCAGCATCTGAATCGCTCAGGTTGGCTTCTTTGGCTTTATCCCATGTGCTTTGTGCCTGTTGACCACCGAATACGGTGGCTACCAGAGCCCCACCAGCAATAGGGTTGAGTATGGCCGCACCCATGCCGGCCAACGATGGGCCAAGCTGTGATGCCCCTTGGATCAGTGTTGATGCAATCGGGCCGCGTCCTTGCAGATCAGGCTCCCACTCCTTTTGTTTGGTTTCCCAATAGTTCTTTGCATCCTTCCCGGCCTGCTCGAGCATGCTGCCTTGTGGAGCCCACCATTCCAGAGCACCGGCCGCCATGGCAGGGATTCCGGTATAAACGCTTCCGGCTACCTGCCTCCCTATTTCAGAGATTGCACCACGCTGTTCTTTTGGCGGAAGTGCAGGATTTGCTTGAGAATATGCGTCGAGAATATTGCTTTCGGAATAGCCATCATCCAGCATGGCTTTTACATTGAATTGCGAGCCGATTGCCGGATGCAGTGCCTTAAGAATGCTGGAGTCCGAATAACCATCGCTCCGCATTGCCTCGATGTCGTATTTATCGTTTGTGGTATTTTGGTTCATGGCCTCATTAGATGATGCAAAAGGGCTCTTCCCTTGTGAAATACGAATGCGGGCATGTTCAACAGCCTTATCAACTATTTCATTTGTTGGCTTTTTCCCGGACAAAAGATAATTGATTTCATCTTTATTTAGGGTTGGAACAAGAGCGGGTATTAAATGCTCTTTACCATCGAAATTTACTCCAATAGATAATTCAGTTGAAACAGAGCCGTCAGGACGTGGTAATACCCCAAAATAACCAGTAGATTTTTTTGTGCCATCTTCCCTGTTTCCAAAATCAGCCATGGAATTTAACCCGGCACTTGGCTGAATTTATCAATCAAACCGGAGTCAGTTTTTGTTGCGCTCCCACCGATCCTGTATTTGCTCAAATCCGGCAACCCTTTATCCTTTGGTGCTTGATCGCCTTGGTATGGCGCTATCAAATCCTGCTGGCGTTTCGTGAGCGCATTCAATTGACGTTGCAAGTCCTTGGCGTTCTCACCGGTCATGTCATATGTATCTTCAGCCTGGGCTTTGGAAATCGCTGCCGTGATCTGTTCCGCACGCTTTTCGAGGGAAGCATATTCGGTCTTGATGGCTTGCGGGATCTGCTCATCCTTGAGGATTTTATCCAGTTGCGCCTGCTTGAGCTTTGTATCGATCGGATCTTTCCCTGCCTTGATTTCATCCATCCTGAATCCATGCTGCTTTTCTGCAGCAGCGGAAGTGTTGGACGCATCGATGCCTTTTAAGCCGAGCTCACGATTGTATTGCGTGTCGGCATCTTCGCGTTTTGCCTGGATACCACGCTCGGCCAATCGCTCTTCCATCAGCCCCTTCACTTCGGTTTGCCATTGCGCAAATGCCGCTTGCGTGCCTGCTTGGAAGTTCTGTTCCGAGCCTTTTGCGTATCCTTCCAGTCCACCTGCGAGAACTGCTCCAAGCATCGGTCCGGCCATGATTACATCCCTCCTTGCGGAACGCCTTGGGCCTGATTATTGATCAGTCCTGCCTGTGCGTTTGGTTGACTTCCGGGTGGCTGTGTTCCTTGTGGTTGAGTTCCGGGTTGCTCATTACCAATCTTCCCAGAAAGCATTCTGTGCAATCCAACCCCGACCAGCTTGAGTGCTTCGCTGAAGATTTGCATGGTCATGCCGCCTTGTTCCTTGTCGACATATTCGCATGCCAATTCCACGAATATAGAAGCAGCCGGCATCATCAGTTGCAATGGCATCGATTTCTTGCTTTGCTCGTAAAGAATCGTCATCAATTGCACGATACCCATACCGATTTTCTCGGACATGTCGCCTTCGCCTTCCAGCGCCTGCAGCATGTACTTGTGCGTGTCCTTGGAAAACATGATTTGAGAGCCTGCCTTGACGATGCGATCCAGCGAACCCTTGTCCTTGGGATCGAGCTTATCGTAGACAGCCTTGATGAATTGTTGTCCCTGTGAGGCAAACGAACCTTTTTCACCTGGTTGTCCAGCGGGCTGCTGTTCTGCAACATCAGGTTGCTGTGTTTCATTGGCAGAATTCATTTGATTGTCGATAAGTGCCATAATTTTCCCCTTCAAGCGGTTTGTGGCGTTTTTGTCATCCGATTCGCATACAAACTTCCAAACTCTGGCAACACCGGTTTCCCAAGTTTAAGTCCGGAAAGATTGTTCGTATTTGTGACCTGCCTGTCGATGATGCCCTGTTCCATGCCAAGTTTTTTGTTGGCGATATCTTCCTGTACCTTTGCGGTTTCATATCCGGAATAGGCAGTCCCGGCCCCGCCAAGCACCTGTGCATACATATTCTGTTTTTGCATTTTCTCGAGTGCTGCCTGAAATTTTGTATTTGACGCATCGATTGCCTTCACGATATCCGGGGTTGGTGTGGCCACTGCTCCTGGCTGCGCCAATGTTCCGGTTGTAGTAGCGGCTTCTGTACCTGCTGCCGCCTCTGCGCCTGTAGCAGCACCAGGAACAGTCGCTTTGGCCGCTTCTGCTACGTTGGATGCGGTTCCTGAATAACCACCCAATTCAAGCGCACCGTATCCCAAGGAACCAAGCCC
>JAHFPK010000225.1 GCA_023266715.1 Hyphomicrobiales bacterium
GATAGAGCGGCTGACCGCAGGCTTCTGCGGCAGCCTTTGCAGCGGCAAGTGACACACCTAGGATGGCATTGGCGCCAAGGCGGGATTTGTTGGGCGTGCCGTCAAGGGCGATCATGGCGCGATCAAGAGCGATCTGGTCTTCGGCGTCCATGTCGATGAGGGTGTCGAAAATCTCGCCGTTCACCGCAGCCACAGCCTTGGTCACTCCCTTGCCGCCATAACGCATCTTGTCGCCGTCGCGGAGTTCTACGGCCTCATGGGCACCGGTTGAGGCGCCCGACGGAACGGCGGCCCGGCCAAAGGAACCATCCTCGAGAATGACATCCACCTCAATCGTCGGATTGCCGCGGCTGTCGAGAATTTCGCGGGCGGTAATGTCGAGAATGACAGTCATGGGAGGTCTCCGGAATGGGGTTCGTGCGGCTTATGGCGCGGAGCTGTAGGGATTGCAAGAAGAGCCCGTTGGAGGCATTTCAAATCTTACGAAGGGTTAGTGGCGAGTTCCGTGAGACCGATTGCAAGCCCAGGGCTGAAAAGGTCGGTTAATCAATCTCCAAACGTCTTTTCATTAATGCAACGTGGTCCATGGAAAATGCTTCATTCAGCAGGTGAGAGTCCTGGCCTTGGAGAGCAAATGCATAATTTTCAGGCGCCATCTTGTCAGGATTTATAATGTAGAGATGTTTACCTTGCACCGGAAAGCAATTTAGAAAAAAACTTCTTACGAAATGGTCGTCGGGTGCCAAGCCAAGTCCTATGATGTAAATATCGCGCGACGCCACGAAGGCGAATCCTGGCCTATACCAAAGAGTTGCATTTGATCGAACATCAAATGCCTTTCCGTATCCAGGAAGCACTAAGAAAGGTTGAACTTCTCCCAATGGATTGTAGTAGTCCCAGATTGACCGATCCAATAGTGCGTTAGTATGCCAAATCTCCTGCTCAATAAAACCTTTTGCAAAACCTATAGCCTCCCAACCCAATGTGTTTGCGGGGCCTCTGAGATTTCTGGGCTCATTTAAGCGCCAATTGATTGAGCCATGGGGTTTTGCCAAGCTAATGCCAGTTGCACCAAAATTGTATGAAAAACGCTTGCCAGCTTGAAGAAGTGCGAGTTCCAGTAGTCCGTCCCAGTTAAATGAAATTACGACATCACGATCACTTAGTTGTTTGGCAAACTCGATATAGAGATTTGGGATTAAGTGCGGCGGCGGAGTAGATTTGGCGATACACTTTGCTAGATAAAAGCGTAAAGCCAATTTTTCTCTGGACCCTTCATTCGACCACCGTTCTCCGCCTGCGTATTCACTCAGTTCCACAAATTCAAGATGGGTGCATAGCTCAGAAAAACTGAACTTCGCATAGTCTATTTCACCTTCAGTTCGCCATTCCAAGTCTTGAGCATACCCATCAACTCGTTGGAAAATGCCATTGCACTCTTTTTTGAAGATGCTCATTGCATCGCGTAGCAACGTCGAAGTTAGTGGGATTCCTGCAGCAGCCGAAAAGCCAGCTCCCAAGATAAAAACACGACTACCCCGCATAAACTCATCAAAGTCCGATTTAATGTCCGTAACCATTTTTGATGCGCACTTTTCGGAATGAAAGTGGCACTAACCCGAGGGACTCAACTGCCGCAGCATCAGCACCATGTGGGCGTGGGCATCGGTGGTTCCGATGTTCCTGATCTTGTGGGGAAGATCGCCGCGGTAGCGGATGGCCTCGCCTGACTTTGCCACCTTCACTTCATCTCCAACCGTGATTTCAACCTCGCCTTTCAGCATGTAGAGGTGCTCGACGGTTCCTGGCGGGTGGGGTTCGGATTCGAGCAGACCATTGGGCTTTGCCTGGAAATCATACCACTGGGTGAGATCAATCAGGTTCAGGGGGCCGGTTATGGCCAGGCGGCAGAGGCCATCCTGGCTTTCCAGGATGGGGATTGCGGACTTCATCTGATGCTCAAGGAAGACCGTTCCGCTGTCAGCCTTCAGGACCTCGTCGATGCTCGTGTCCAGCGCCCGTGATAGGCGGTAAACCGTTGAAAGTGTTGGGTTTGTTTCGTTACGCTCGATCTGCGAAATGATCGATTTGGCGACCCCGGATTGCTCCGAAAGCTCGCCTAAGGACATATTATAGGCCTTGCGCAGGCGCTGGATGGTTTTGCCCAAGGCGGGGGTGGGGTCAGTATCGCCTGAACCACCATTCTTTTTCGTGCGCGGCGTTGACATTTCGACGTCCTTTATTTAGAACTAGTGTTCGTAATAACGAACGAATTGACTATATAGGGTGCTACAGGAATCGAATTAGCGCGTTTTTTACGGTAAAATCAATTGAAATCGCGCGTTTTATTAAAACACGGCAAGTTAGGGCAAACGTCCGGAGAAGCGAACAGGAGCCAAATGTGGGCGTGATTCAAGTCATAGACACCAATAATGTGAGCCATATCCTTGAGGCTGTTGAGGGCTGGCGGGTCATGGAAATCATTCGCGAACACGGCTTCGAAGTGGGCGGCCTGTGCGGCGGTGCCTGCGCTTGTGCGACGTGCCATGTGGAAGTTCATGCCGAATGGGCTCACAAGCTGCACCCGGCCAATGACGACGAGGAAGCGATGCTGGATGGGGTGCCTGTATTGTCGCCGACATCGCGGCTTTCTTGCCAGATTATTTACACGGAAGAGTTAAACGGTCTCGCAGTCAAACTCGTGGCCAACGGTTGAGGGCATATCATGCGCTACTTCCCCATATTCTATGATCTTGAAGGACGGAAGGTTGTCGTTGTCGGCGGCGGCGAAGAGGCCCTGCGTAAAGTTCGCTTGCTTCTGAAAACCAATGCCCGGATTCAGGTGATTGCCCCCCTGCTCCATGACGAGCTTGCTTCCGAACCGCGGGTTGAATGGCTGGCCCGGCGTTTTTCATCCCATCTCCTGGATGATGCAGCACTTGTCTATTCGGCTGATCCCGAACTCAATAATCTTGTAAGTGTTGAAGCGAAAGCTCGTGGCATTCCTGTGAATGTTATCGATGCTGCCGAGATTTCAACCTTCATTACGCCTTCGATTGTTGACCGCGATCCGGTAATTGTGGCCATTGGCACGGAAGGCACGGCCCCCGTGCTTGGCCAGGGCATTCGCGCGCGCATTGATGCGATGCTGCCTAACGCGCTTGGCGTTCTTGCCAGGAAGGCCAATGCGCTTCGCCCGCGCGTGTCCAACGAAGTGCCGCAAGGCAGCCGCCGCCGTTCCTTCTGGAACCGGTTTTTCTTTGGTGCCATCAGGGATGCGGCCATTGCCGGCGATGAAAAGAGCTATGCCCATGAACTCAATATTGCGCTGGCCGATGAGGCGCTGCCTCCGGTTGGACGCGTTTCACTCGTTGGTGCCGGTTCCGGCGACCCGGAACTCCTGACTTTGAAAGCCCAGCGCAAGCTGCAGGAAGCCGATGTGATTGTTTATGACCGCCTCGTTGGCCCCGGCATTCTGGAAATGGCGAGGCGCGACGCAGCACGGGTTGCGGTTGGCAAAACACCGTTTGAGATCAATGCCATTCTCATTCGTGAAGTACGCGCTGGCAAGCATGTGGTGCGTCTCAAGGTTGGCGACATTGGTCGTGCCAGTGAAGACCTGACCGTGTTGAGAGCCAATGGCATTGCGGTTGATGTTGTGCCGGGAATCGCCACGGTTAAGGTCAAATCCTCGGCTGAGGTCGTTCCCTTTTCCACGCGAGAGGAACTCCCCGAACAAATTTTGCGAGCTGCATCATGAGCGAGATTGAAAAAGGCCAGGTCATGACTGCAAACCGCCTGCGTGATGGGGAAGTTGTTTTTCTCACACGCTCCGGTGTGTGGAATGAAAGGATTGATGAGGCTGTGCTGGCGCTGGAGCCGCAAGCCACTGCGGCGCTTGAGGCACGCGCCGCCGCCGATGTTAAAGCGACATTGGTGACAGGCACCTATCTTTTTGATGCCGAACGAGTTGATGGAAAAATTCGCGCTCTTCACATGCGCGAACGCATCCGTACTCTCGGTCCCACAGTGCGGCTTGATCTCGGCAAGCAAGCTGAAGGTACGTCCGGCGCCTTTGCCTTTAAGGAGGCTTGAACCATGTATCGCTATGATGAATTCGACCACAAGTTCGTGCGCGAGCGCACAGCGCAATTCAGGGACCAGGCCAATCGCCGTCTCAGTGGGGAGCTGACCGAAGATGAGTTCCGCCCGCTTCGCCTGATGAACGGCCTCTATTTGCAGCTTCATGCCTATATGCTGCGGGTGGCCATTCCCTACGGCACACTGTCTTCGAAGCAAATGCGGCAGCTCGCCTATATCGCGGAGAAGTGGGATCGCGGCTACGGCCATTTCACCACGCGGCAGAACATTCAGTACAACTGGATCAAGCTTGAGAACACGGCAGACATTCTGGCAGCCCTTGCCGAAGTTGAAATGCATGCCATTCAAACCTCCGGCAATTGCATTCGCAACGTGACCACGGACCATTGGGCAGGTGCTGCGGCAGACGAGCTGGCCGATCCCCGCCCAGTTGCCGAGTTGCTCAGGCAATGGTCATCGCTTCATCCGGAGTTTTCCTATCTGCCGCGCAAGTTCAAGATTGCGGTGACGGGAGCGCCCAATGACCGTGCTGCCGTGAAGGTTCATGATATTGGCTTGCGCCTGCACAAGAATGATGCGGGAGCAATTGGCTGGGAAGTCATGGTTGGTGGCGGCCAGGGCCGCACGCCGATGATTGCCGTGACGGTGCGTGACTTCCTCCCCGAGAAAGAACTTGTGGCTTATCTCGAAGCCATCATGCGGGTCTACAACCTCTATGGCCGGCGTGATAACAAGTACAAGGCACGCATCAAGATTCTGGTGCACGAAATCGGCGCGGAAAAATTCAAGGCGGAA
>JAHFPK010000226.1 GCA_023266715.1 Hyphomicrobiales bacterium
TCAGCGAGAATGGATGCCCTTATTGGTAGCACGGCAGCCTGCGCCTCGCCGTAAAAGCTGTGGCGATCAAGGCCCGCTTTCAAGTTGCTTTTCATACGCATCACAAATCTTTACCCGCAATTATGGCCATCCCAGACTGTGAACCCTAACACGTGGTCCCCTAAAGGCGGCTTTGCGGGACCTGTAAAATTTAAGGTAAATGGTTTAGGCCGCTGTTAACTTAACTTGCGAAGGGCTGCCCTTTGGGGCTATGCGGAGCCCATGGATAAGGGTGATTGATGACTGATATTACAAAGGAAATCGTGCTGGCTGCCCTGAAGCGCATTGCCGCCCCCGATGGCCGGGGCAACATTGTGAGTGCTGGCCTTGTTTCGGAAATTGCCATCTCCGATGGTAAAGTAATGTTTGCCCTTAATACGGAGCCCCAGCATTTGAAGTCTATGGAGGCCCTGCGCGGCGTTGTTGAAAAGGTGGTGAGCGAGCTTCCGGGAGTTAACAAGGTATTAGTGGCGCTTACGGCTGAGCAGCAACCGGCCCGCCCGGTGGGACCGAAGGTGAGTTCGGCCCAGCGGCTCCGCCATGGTGTTCCGGGTGTTAAGCATCTGGTCGCGGTGGCCTCCGGCAAGGGCGGTGTTGGCAAATCCACCACGGCCATTAACCTAGCCTTGGGGCTGCGCTCCCTAGGACTCAAAGTGGCTGTGCTTGATGCCGATGTTTACGGCCCCTCCATGCCTAAGCTCTTTGGCCTCACCGGCAAGCCTGAGGCCAGCGACGCGGAAGGCAAACGCATGAAACCCATGATGCGCTATGGCGTTGAAGTGGCTTCCATCGGTTTTCTGGTAGACGAGGCAACGCCCATGATCTGGCGGGGCCCCATGGTGATGTCGGCCCTTACCCAACTCTTGCGCGAAGTATCCTGGGGTGAGACCGATGTGATGATTGTGGATATGCCGCCTGGCACCGGCGACGCGCAATTAACCCTCGCCCAGCAGACGCCGCTGTCCGGCGCGGTGATTGTTTCAACCCCCCAGGACCTGGCGCTGATTGATGCGCGCAAAGGTCTTAACATGTTCCGCAAGGTGAATGTGCCGGTGATCGGCATTGTCGAAAACATGAGCTACTTCGTTTGCACCAAATGCGGCGAGCGCCATGAAATTTTTGGCTATGGCGGCGCACGCGAAGAGGCCGAACGGCTGGGCGTGCCTTTCCTTGGTGAAGTGCCGCTCGACAAGGAAGTGCGCTTGCGGTCCGACAGCGGCGAGCCCGTGGTCGTGTCCATGCCGGATTCGCTTCACGCCACGATCTACCGCGATATTGCACGCCAGGTGTGGGCGGCGATTGAAGGCGGAAGGCTTTCCAAGCCAGCGCCCCGCATTGCGGTTGAAAGCTAGCGCGTGATCTAGGCAGGCGTTTCAGGAAGTGTTATCCATAAGTGGGATTCCTAGCGGGGTTAGGAAACAGGGGGGACCATTGACGGGGTCCATGGGGTTTTGATGTCAAAGCTGATGTACATTTTTGGTATTCTGTTTCTGGCTGCAGGTGTGGCCCTTGGGTTTCTGATTCATTTCCAGCCCGGCCAGATGCAGGTCATAGCTCTGACTCCTGAAGTTGCCGCAATCCTCGTGGTGGGTGGCGCCCTGTGTCTTGGCCTGGGCAGCACGATTGGTGCCCTTCGTGATCGGTCAGTTGCAGTTACTTCAACCGAAGCTGTGGCTGAGACTGCAAATGAAAAACCGGCCACTCCAAAATTTACCGGCTTTGGGAAGAAAGCTGGTGCGGCGGCTGAAGCCACAGGTGCTGTGGCTGAGAGTACTGCTACTCCCAAGACCAGCGTTGCCGAAACCATCTCAGCCCTTGAGCAGGCGAAGTCCGACATCGCCGTTGCATTAGGTGTCGAAGTCCACGAGCCACCACCGTCGGAAACTGCCGTCGCCAAATCCCAGCCTCCCGCAAAAACTGAAGCAAGTGAAAGCGCTGAGCTTTATGTGGTGGAAGAGAAAGTCATTCGCGGCCGTCCGGCGCGTGTCCTCTCCGATGGCACGGTTGAAGCCGAAACCGACGAGGGCTGGATGCGCTTTGAAAACCTCGAACACCTCGACGAATATCTTGAGGCTATGGTCCCAGAAGCGTGATCTGAAAAAGTGGATCCCGGTTTTCGCTTACGCGGGCCTTTGGTTCCGTCGGATCACACGTCAACTTTTGATCTCGGCATGAGATCGTAGGGATGCTTCCATCCCGGCAGTGACTTGATACGCTCCATCCACTTCAAGACATGGGCATAGGATTCAAGCGGCAGCGGAATTTCCGCGCCATAAAACATGTAGCCGCAGAGCGAGAGATCGGCGATCGTGGCCCGGTTGCCAACCAGAAATGGTTGCTTGGCCAGATGGCCGTCGACAATCGTAAGGGCATTGCCAAAGCGCTGGCGCAAAAATTCGGTGACCGGCGTTTCACCCGTCTTGGCCAGCGAAACCATGAAGCGCAGGGTGGCAATGTAGCTGGTGAACTTGTGATTGTCGAAAAACATCCAGCGCAGAATTTCGCGGCGCTCGTCTTCGTTGTTCGGACCGAACTTGCCTGCCTCTCCGGCCAGATATTCCAGGATGACGCCGGATTGCGAAATCTTTTTGCTGCCATGGACGAGAACCGGAACCTCGCCCATTTCATTGACCTCCGTGCGATATTCAGGCGCGCGCGTCTGGCCATTGAAATAATCCACCCAGACCGGCTGCCAGTCGAGCTTGCACAATTCCAGCATCAGGGCGGCCTTGTAGGAATTCCCCGATTCAGCAAAGCAGTAGAGTTGATACTTGCTCATGGTGGGCCTTACCCTAATAAAAGCCTTGCTCCCTGACAATGAAGGAAATGAAAGGCGCAGAACAAATCAGCCATGTCGCATTTGAGGGGAGACTTTTCTATGAGGCATTGCTAGTTTGATTCCCGATCAAGACCAAATGAAGGGGATCATAACAATGAAGCGCACAGCACTTATTGCCACACTGACTTTACTTTCCGCTACGCCCGCCTTTGCCCATGCGGGCCATGGCATTGCCTCCGGATTTCTTCATCCATTCCTCGGCTGGGACCATCTCCTGGCGATGCTCGCCGTCGGCGCCTGGGGCGCCACGCTGGGTGGTCGCGCCATTTGGGTTATGCCTGCCACTTTTTTGAGCATGATGATTGTTGGCGGCCTTTCAGGCATGGCAGGAATTGAACTTCCCTTTGTCGAAACTATGATTCTGGCTTCCGTTCTTGTCCTCGCCGGTTTCCTTGTAGCCCGCGTGAAAATGCCGGTGTGGAGCGGCATGGCCATAGTTGGCCTGTTCGCACTGGCCCATGGCCATGCCCATGGCACCGAAATGCCGGAACTCGCGAATGCCTGGGTATATGGTGCAGGATTTGTGGCGGCAACTTCGCTCATTCACGCCTTGGGCGCTATTGCAGCCCAGGCGGTCATGAAGGCGAAATCTGCGCCGGCTTAGCGCGTACTTCCAATTTCTCGACTCAGTAGTCGTAGTCCTTGCTGGTCCGGGGTTTTGAAGTAAGGCCCAACGCCACCATGTAGGCAATTGAGGCCGCCTTGGCATAGGCCTCTGTGGTACCGGAGACATGTTGGCCGAGAGTGAACTGCGGCCATTTTGGCAGTCGGATCGTCGGCAGGCGAAGATGCTTCATGGCGGCGGCTGTGAGGATCGACATTGGAGTTTCCTTTCGGATATGATTTACGTATGCCTTGAAAAGCAATTTCGCTCCCGGGCCGTGAGGCACATGTGAAAAAGCGCGTGAAAATTCCGAAAAAAACCAAAAAACGCGGCAATTCGTGATGACCGTGGCACGGCTACACCTGTTGGGTGGATTTCGTCTGATAACCGGTCAGGGACAGGCCGTTGATGTGGCAGCAAAAAAGAACCGTGCACTCATCGCCATTCTAGCCCTCGCGCCACAGGGCGAAGTGACCCGCGAGCGGCTGACGGGCCTGCTATGGAGTGATCGCGGCGAGGAGCAGGCCAGAAGCAGCTTGCGCCAGGCGCTGGTTGCTCTCCGCAAGGACTTTGCGGCCCTTGATGCCGACCCGTTGTTGCTGAATGGAGACCGTGTCGGACTTGCTCCAGAGCTGCTCACCATCGATGTGATCGAATTTCTTTCGAAAGCGGCGAGTACTGATCTCTCCGACCTTCGACATGCAGCGGAACTTTACACCGGAGCGTTTTTGGACGGTCTCAGTGTTGCAGACAATGCTTTTGAGGAGTGGTTGCGTGAGGCCCGGGCCGATCTGGCATCACGGGCCTTGAAGGTACTGGCGACTCTTGCTGAAAAGCTGGCTGGAGCCGAGCGGGTTGTTGTTGCCGAAAAGCTTGTGGCGCTCGACCCATTGCGCGAGGCCTCCTATCTCACGCTTATGCGGGCCCACATCGCGCAAGGCCAATCCGCACTCGCGATCAGGCAGTATGAAAGTTGCAAACTGATCCTGAAGAGTGAACTGGGCGTCGAACCTGGCAGTGAATTGCGGGACCTCAGCGGTTCGCTCGATGCAGATAACGTGAAGTCCAATATTTCAGTGAATCGAGACCGCAAGCCGGTCATTGCGGTTCTGCCGTTCGAAAACTTGAGCGGCGATCCAGGCCAGCAGTATTTCAGCGACGGCATGACTTCGGATATCACCGATTGCCTGTCGAAATATCGCATCCTTTCAGTGATCGGCCGCTATTCGTCATTTGCCATGCGCGGCCGCGATGCAGAAATGCGCGAGATCAGGGACAAGCTCTCAGCAGACTATGTGCTGACCGGGAATATCAGGAAATCTGAAAACCGAATCCGCATCGCCGCCCGCCTGACCGATGCCCGAACCGAAAACGTGATGTGGGCGGATCACTA
>JAHFPK010000227.1 GCA_023266715.1 Hyphomicrobiales bacterium
AACACGGTCGCTCCTATCAGTTTTGCGAATGCCCCAGAGAGGGCATCGATTTGATCCTTGAACTTGCCGCCCGGAAAGTCCGCTGCTTCCGAAAGAAATGCCTCATTCCAATCACCCTTGAGCAGGTCAATATTGCCCGCCTCGGCCTGGGCCGCAACCGGTGAGGCGCGCTGCACCTTATCACCTGATTCGGGAGCCGCACTGACAATAAAGCCCGCGAGCATCAGCACCATATCCTGAGCCACAATCTTGCCCGCAGCACCGGGATCCTGCGGCAGACCTACCTCGACATGCGGGCCATCGGCTATTGCCGTGCTTTTGATCATCTTGCGCACCCCGTTGCCCTCGGCGCGCAGGCGGTTCACATCGGCGATGATGAAACGGCCATCGGGCTGGCGGCCGAGCTTGAGGCCGGCTGTATAGGCTGGGTCAGCCCCCATCTGCTCCTTGGTTGCCGCAATATCCCAGAAGCGCACCCAGCGGGTGGCGACCGGTGCTGCATCGACAACGCGGAAGAACTCCCGCTTGAACATGCCGCCTTCGCGCAAGGTCGGAGATTGCTGATATTGCCCCGCCCAGGCGTAGGAACCTTTGGTGAGCTTCAGTTCGGCGATATCCTTGGGCGACCAGCGCTCCGGGCACATCAATTCGCCCTCCTTGGTCCGGGGATCGCGCCATCCGATGGAAGTGGTGAAAGAGCGTTCCGGCTCGTACTCCATTGGGATCATCAGGTATTCGTAATTGAGTTTCAGGTCCCTGATAGTGCCAGCGATGTCGGCCACATGCAGGCGCTGCATGATGATCAGGATTGAGTCTCGGGACTGGCTGCGGAGGCGGTCAGTGATCGATTCGCGGAAGGTCCGCACCGTATTCTGCCGTTCTTGGTCCGATTCCGCCGTGGTCACGCTGTGCGGGTCATCGATGATGACGCGATTGGCCCTGCCGCCGGTCATGGAATTGAAGGCGCGGGCCCGGCGCTCGCCGCCCTTGGCATTCTCGAACAGTTCATCGCCGGTCTTGGTCAGTTCCAGCGGCCAGCGCTGTTGATACCACTCGGACGACACGAGCCTTCGCATGCGGCGGTTATCGCGGTGAGCCAGTGATTGCTCGTAGGAGCCGCTCATGTAGGTCAGATGCGGGCGGTTGACCGGGCCCCATTCCCATGCGGGCCAAAAAACGCTGAATAACAAGGACTTGGATGCGCCTGGGCTTACGTTGGCGAGGAGATGCTGAATCTTGCCCCAAGTGACGGCTTCCAAATGCTCGGCGATGGCATCCATGTGAAATCCCGGGACAAACGGCGTCTCGGGTTCGAGTACATGCCAGCCAGAGCGCACGAATTCGATGAAGGATTTGCATACTTCACGATCTTGCTGGATTACCGATTGGTTGGCGTCGATCAGAACTTGG
Source organism: Hyphomicrobiales bacterium (assembly GCA_023266715.1). Lineage (GTDB taxonomy): Bacteria > Pseudomonadota > Alphaproteobacteria > Rhizobiales > Aestuariivirgaceae > Aestuariivirga. The sequence goes on from JAHFPK010000227.1 coordinate 1,411, forward strand.
CGTTCGAGGCGGGAGCGCTTCTCCCTCTCAAGCCTAACCGCTTCTTGCACCAAGTCGGGCCGCTCGCGCAGCGATTGCGTCAAGGAGATCGAGGTCATCGTTGCTCAAGCCTGAGAGGTCTGGAGGAGTGAATTGCACTTCGGTTTTTTCGCGCCACTCCTGCGGCGAGGCGTTTTTGAGGGCGAATATGCGGCTCGTGACGGTCGGGCCATCTGGGGCCCCGATCAAGCCAAGCTCAAGAAAAGACACCCTTTTTGCCCTTCCAAGCCTTATAGCGTCGGAAAATTCCGGGTATTTTGCTTCCCAGTCATAGACGGTGTCGCGGTGAATGTCACAGTCTGCTGCGGCGGCCGTGAGAGAATAGCCTTGGGCCATGCGGTCAACAATGCGCTTGGCGAATGATTTATTGTATTTTGGAGGACGGCCTACGTGATTGGCTTCCTTGGCCTTCGTGGCTTTCTTCTTTGCCGACATCAGCAGCCCTCTGACCATATCCATGAGGTGCCGCAAGTCGCTGCCCAGTGCTCTTGTCCGCCCACGAGCATCTGATGCGGAACCAAGATGACCGAAACACCAAACTTACCGCGCAAATAAATTGCTGGTCCCATCAAGGAGATGGCACATTGCAGAGTGACAAGGGGTGATGGCTCTACGCCAAGCAGAGAACAGGCATGCACGAAGGTATCTTCGGATAAGTCGCACGCAATAGGCATTTTCTGGACTGTAAACATTCATTGGGCTCCTTTATTGGGAGCCACTATAGCGGGGAAGAATGGGGAATGTCAGAGTTTGAACCAACTTCCGGTCTGGGAATTAACTGCTGTTGCATAGAACTGCACCTGCTGCTGCTTTTCAAACTCGAATTCGTACTCAGCGATGATCTCCAGGGCGCGCTCGTGAAAGCTGATGGCCTCATCGGCCCGGGCGATATTGCGGTGGAGTTCGGCGTTCATGCCGTCGATCAGGTTCTTGACGAGATCGATGCCGCCCTTCTTCTTGCGCTTCACCTTGGCGAGGAATTTCTCATTGCGCTCAATCTGGCGGCGGTAGCTTGCCTGGTCATTCCTGATCTTCTGGATGGCTGGCTTCATGGCCCGCTCGCGGAAGCCTGTGAAGATGTCCTCCCGGAAAACCGTCTGATCACTGGCCTGAATGGCGTTCTGCAGCATGTGGGCCACAATCTCACGCGCCTGGGCCTCGCGGTTATCAGGCTGGCTTACCTCTTCGTCGCCGGTGGTATCGTATTTCTGGCGCTTGGCCGTGTCAGAGAGCACGAGGTAAGCCCTCTGGACCTTGGCAAACTTCTCCCGTGACCCGCCCGGCTTGTCAGGGTGGGTCTCCTTGGCCTTGCGGCGATGGGCCTTCTTCACGTCCTCGGGGGAGGCGGTGCGGGGAATGCCCAAGTCTGCGTAGAGGTCGGTCATTTGTGGTGCATTAAGGCAAGAATCTCGCCGCCGCAACCGGTGTCATGGGCAATGGCCGCCTTTACCGCATCAACGGCACTTGCTCCCATGAACATGGCACCCAAGGCGGCGTCACGTCCGGAACCCATGGCGTAATACTTGGCTTCCACGACATGTTTGCCGCGAAACTCGAAAACTTCGATGACGCCGTTGTGCCTTACAATCAAGCCCCGGTTTGAATCTTCCGGCTTGCCGGGCGCTGCCGCATCAGGGGCTTCTCCTTTCTCGCCCTTCAAGAACCACTGGCGAAAAGCGTAGCCATAGACCGCATCGCCAGTTGCACCAGCCAAATCGCCCTTTCTGTTGCGGGCAATCTTTACCGATGCGCCAGTGATAGTGCCGCTGCCAGTGACGTGGCTGTCGGCCGCCAGACATCCCGCGCGATATGCGATGATTGTCACTTGACCACCATCGCCTTCTCGCCAGCGGCGAGGAACTTTTCAACATCGTCGATATTGGCTAGCCACGCGCCAGAAGAGCCGTCTTTGAGAAAGATGGCGATTGAGAAGGAGCCAAATCGCTTGCGGAATTCATCGAAATACAGCCCCCTTTCCATGGCCGATCCCTCTATCTGGTCCAGTGCGGCAACGAGGGTGAAGGAATCTCCGGCTTGGACTGGCTTTTCCCCATTCAAGTCTTGCGTGATCGCCGACGGCCCCATGGTTGACCTAAAGACAACCGTTTTGAGGTGAATTGGTTTATCCCAAATGTTCACGCCCTTGAACTGGAAGGCACAGACATAGGGTTGGCCCTGCGAACCGGATTTGCCGAAAGACAGGGGCGAATTTTCGTCCTCGATAAGCTGGATTATACTGTGGAAAGGGCTGGGTTCGTCCGTCATGGGTTTCACTCCGTTTGCTTGATTAAATCCGAAAGGGCCTTGACCAAATCCTTGCCGACTTGCCGCGGCATGGCGACGGCACCGAACCAGCGCAGGTAGTCGCCGTCCACCGAATCCCCGAAGATTATTCTGACCGTATCCCGGTCAACCCAGAGATGGAACCGGTTGCTGTGGGTGGCATCCATGTTGAAGCCCACCGGGACCGAATCCTTGTTGAGGGGAAGCACAGTCATCGGTTTCCCGTGCGTGTGGCGATGTAAAACCAGCCCCCGCCCTCGTCGTTCCGCTTCTGGGTGAGATGCAGAAGTCCGGTTCCGGCAAGGCCTGATACGGAAGCGGCCAAATCCATGCGTGATCTCAACGTGTCGATCTCCACCGCCTCGCCGGCGGGCCTCGGGCTTGAAGGCTTCGCCCCGTCGGCCAGGCGTTCCAGTTCCACAATGCGGCTTCCCGCTGTCTGGCGAAAGGCGGCCAGCTCACCGGAGAAATAAACCGCTTGGTCGCCTTTCTTGGCGCCGCGCACCCATGCGAGGAATTCTCCCTTTTCCGTGAAATGCGGAATGAGATGGTCTTCAACCCGCGCAAACTTGGTCTTGCCCCAGTATTTGTCACTGGCCTTCTTGGCGATTTCGCTGCGTCTGGCCGGATCAAGTGCTGCCGCCCTTGCCTTGCCGCCTGCCCGTCCAAGTCTCACCGCCCACTTGTTCTTCGCCAATCCGGCCTCTCCGACAATCTTAGCGCTAAGGCTACCTATCGTGATTTGCGCCAGAAAGCAACTAGCCCTTGTGGTCGCGCAGCCATTTGGTGCGGCCCATGCCGCGTTCCAGGACGGTGGAGACAACGATACCGTCGCTGGAATTGCGCCCCTTCTCGAAGCAAAAGGTCACGTCGTCCACTGTATGGCTTGAGGCCCCTACGGCAACCGGGCCCTTGACCAGTTTGATGATTTTCTCCCGTATGGGGTCAAGGGAAAGCCCGTAAGAGCGCTCTATATAGCGCAGGACCGCATGGTCGGAGACGGTGATCTTTGGTTCTTTCATGCGGCCGCAATCCTCGCCAAAACCCAGTTGACCACATTTACCGCCATGGAATTGCCGATTGCCTTGTATCGAGGGCCATCAACGGCTGGCTTGCCGCGGTATTCGATAGCGGTGTGATTGT
>JAHFPK010000228.1 GCA_023266715.1 Hyphomicrobiales bacterium
TTTGCGTGGTATCGGCCAGGCACAAAACATTCAGATCAAGGCGCAAGCTGATCGCAAGGCCATTGAGATCGTCTCGGAAGCTGGGCGCCAATCGGAAATTATCCGAGGTGAGGGTGACGCCGAGCGCAACCGGGTTTTTGCTGAAGCCTTTACGAAGGATCCTGAGTTCTTTGCCTTTTACCGTTCGATGCAGGCCTATTCAAAAAGCCTGGCCACGGAAGGCACCACGCTGGTGCTGAAGCCAAACTCGGACTTCTTCAAGTATTTTGGCCTGCATAAGGATAGTGAGGCGGTCCCGGTTTCGCCCACGCCATGAGCCAAGCGCTGCTGACGGCTCTTGGTCTTGTCTTCGTGATCGAGGGCCTTCTTTACGCCTTGGTTCCGGGGCATTTGAAAACTATGATGAAGGCCATGGAAAATGTCTCGGACGAGACGCTCCGCATGGGCGGTCTGGCCGCTCTCGGTTTTGGGGTTTTCATTGTTTGGGTGGTACAATCACTTTTTGTCTGATTACTTTCGGGAGACGATTCACATGACGAGACGGATTAGGATTGTGCGGAACTTCCTGGGAAGCGCCGCCCTTGGCGTGCTGGCCCTTGGTTTTGTCGCAGCTCCAATCTTAACGCCCCCAGCGCAGGCGCAGCTTGAGCAGTTGCCTTCGGTCGCTGACCTCGCCGAACGACTCTTGCCTTCGGTTGTTGAAATCTCAGTTCAGACCAAATCGGATGCGGACGGGCCTGTGATGCAGTTGCCCGAGCTTCCCGATAACTCGCCGTTCAAGGATTTTTTTGACGAATTCCTCAAGAAGCAAAGGAAGGGGCAAACTCCGGAACAGCAGGACCGCACGGTTAATTCCATGGGTTCGGGCTTTGTGGTTGACGCAAGCGGGCTGATTGTAACCAACAACCATGTGGTTGAAGGGGCCGAGAACATCGAAGTTCATTTCCAGGATTCAACCATCTTGAAGGCAGAGCTGGTGGGCCGCGACCCGAAAACGGATTTGGCCGTGATCCGCGTCAAGCCCGAGAAGCCGCTTCCGGTTGTAAGCTTCGGTGATAGCGACAAGCTGCGCATTGGCGAATGGGTGGTGGCCATTGGCAATCCCTTCGGCCTTGGCGGCTCGGTTTCGCTTGGCATTGTATCGGCGCGCAATCGCGACATCAACGCTGGCCCCTATGACGATTTCATCCAGACGGATGCGGCCATCAACAAGGGCAATTCCGGCGGCCCCCTGTTCGACCTGAAGGGTGAAGTGGTTGGCATTAACACGGCAATCTTTTCGCCCACGGGCGGTTCGGTTGGCATCGGTTTTTCGGTGCCCGCCAACACGGCAAAGGGCGTTGTCGACCAGCTGGTGAAATATGGTGAAACCCGGCGCGGCTGGTTTGGCGTCAAAATCCAGTCGGTGACCGATGACATTGCCGAGAGCATGGCCATGGGCAAGGCGCGTGGAGCGTTGATTGCGGACGTGACCAAGACGGGGCCTGCCGAAAAGGCGGGCATTGAACCCGGTGACGTGGTGATTGAATTCAACGGTAAACCGGTCAATGCGATGCGTGATCTGCCACGCATTGTGGCGGATACGGAAATTGGCAAGAAGGTGCCGATCAAGATTTTCCGCAAGGGCAAGGAACTTGAACTCACGGCGGAAGTTGGGCGGCTGGAAGACGGCGAGAAAGTTGTGGCCCAGCAGGACAGCAATCCGGGTGCGACTCCGGCTCCAGCCGTTTTGACCGTTCTCGGCATGACGGTGAGTTCAATGACCGATGAGCTTCGTCAAAAATATACAATCGATGCCGACATCAAGGGGGCGGTTGTCACCGAGGTCGCGGCTGACAGCGCTGCGGCTGACAAGAGGCTGGAACCCGGTGATGTCATAACGGAAGCCGGTGAAAAGGCTGTGACTGGGGCGGCAGATATTTCCGCCAGCATCGAAGAAGCCGAAAAGGCAGGCAAGAATTCCGTGCTTCTGCTGGTGTCAAAAGGCGGCAAGCAGGCAGAGATGCGTTTTATCGCGCTGAAGCTGAAGAAGTAGGCACTACATAAACTCCGCTTTTTTATAGCCCTGCAAATAAAGCAGAGCGGTCAAATCGCCGTGATTGATGCAGAGGGATACGGTTTCCCGCACTTTGGGTTTGGCATGGAGAGCCACACCCATGCCGGCTGCCTGCAACATGGGAATATCATTGGCGCCGTCGCCCACGGCAATGGCATCTGCGGGTGATAGGCCGTTCACCAGTGAGAGATGCTTGAGTGCTGCAAGCTTGGCTTCCTTGCCGAGAATGGGCTCGGCCACTTTGCCTGCAAGCATTCCATTTTCAATCACCAGATCATTGGCTTCATTGGTATGAAAGCCGATATGCGCTGCCACTTTCGAAGTAAATTGGCGGAAGCCGCCGGAGACCAGGGCGGTGTAAGCACCATGGGCTTTCATGGTGGTGACCAGTGTCCTGCCGCCCGGCATCAGGGTAATGCGGTCCCGCATGATGGCGTCAATGACACTGGCATCAAGTCCTGCCATGAGCCCCACGCGCTCCTTCAAGGCATCGGCAAAATCTATTTCGCCGCGCATGGCGCGAACCGTAATGGCTTTGATCCTATCGCCAAGGCCGGCAACGATGCCCAATTCATCGATACACTCCTGCTGGATCATGGTTGAATCCATATCGGCAATCAGCAGGCGTTTGCGGCGGTTGGTTCTGGGCACAGTGTTTATATCAATGGGAAGGTGAGCGAGGTTCTGGCGGAGGTCCGCAAGGTTCGGCGGGACAACAAACTCAGCCGCCTCGCCTTTTGACAGCCAATGGGGTGCGGTTCCGACGATACGCAAAACATCCTCGTTTATTGCGTCTGCGCCCGGGGCTGCTATGAGAACGAGAACCGATGCCATGATGAACCAGAACAAAGCCAAATCTGCGCTGCTTATTGCAGGCCCTACGGCCAGCGGCAAGTCCGCCCTTGCTTTGAAGCTGGCGAGGGAGCATGGCGGCGTGATCATCAATGCGGACGCCTTGCAGGTTTACCGCGAATTGCGGATCCTCTCGGCGCGGCCAACTGATGCGGAACTGCATGAGGCTCCCCACCGGCTTTATGGCCATGTTTCCGGACTTGACAGTTATTCGGTGGCTGCTTGGCTGGCTGACGCCAAACGTGAAATCGAAGCGGCGTGGGCTGCGGACAAGCTTCCTATCATTACGGGCGGTACCGGGTTGTATTTCATGGCGCTGGAACAGGGACTGGCCGAGGTGCCGCCCATTTCGCCGGATATCCGCGAAAAATGGCGGAGCTTTGAAGGCGACCTCTACGGCGAGCTATTTCGCCGTGACAGGGCAAGCGCAATGACATTGAAGCCGAACGACCGGCAACGTCTGTCACGAGCCTTGGAGGTGCTTGAGGGAACCGGGCAACCACTTTCCTATTGGCAGAGAGAGGCGCAATCACAGGCATTTCTCAACGATGTTGCAGTCAAACGCCAACTGGTCGACGTGCCGCGCGAAGAACTTTACATCCGCGCCGAACGCCGAATTGACCAGATGATGGCGGCCGGGGCGCTGGAAGAAGTGCGCCCCCTCATTAAATACGGCAGCGTATTGCCCATGATGAAGGCCATCGGCATTCCCGAACTCGCCCGGCATTTGCGCGGTGAAATCTCCTTGGAAGAAGCCGTAATTTTGGCAAAGACCGCAACCCGCCACTACATCAAGCGTCAATTCACCTGGTGGCGCGGTCAGATGAAGTACTGGCCGAATTAGGTTTTATTTCCACTGCTACGATGGCCGACAGAACCATGGCAATTCCGATTCCCTGAATCACTGCTATGCGCTCGCCAAGGATCAGTACGGCTAAATGATACCGAGCAGGGGTTCGATATTGCTGATCATTGTGGCGCGCACGGCGCCGAGAATTGGAACCGCGCAAAAAAAGGTCAATGTGCCGATGGTTGAGCCGATTGCAACCCCGCTAAAACCGATCCATCCCATTGCCGTTTTAGGGAGTGCGAGATCTCCGAAGATGACAAACAATAGCGCCAGCACCAGGACCGCCGACAGCATCATATAGAAAACCACGGCAAGGCCCCCTGCCTGTTTAACCGCGCGGCCGTTTCCGATGATGACAAAAACGCCAGCGATTGTTGCGCTTGACGCCAACAGGATTCCGGAAAAGTTCAAATTGTCAAACGTAAACCCGATGGCGAGTCCGAGGCCAAGGAAAGCTGCGGTCAATGCGCCAATCATCCTCGCGGAGATCGGCTCGTCACCAAGCCAACCGGAAACGATGCCCACCAATATGGGATGAATGAAAAATATCAGGATAGCAGTATTGACCGGAATAAACGCGACGGCACCGAGAAATCCATAGAGGTGGATGGCATAGAACACGCCCGTTCCCAGGCTGATGAGCATTGGCTTGCGGGCGATCTGTATGGGATGCCGGAGAATGACCATCGCAAGCCAGGCCAGGACAACCGTGAAGATGCTCCGTGCCGTGATGACTGTGAGCGTGTTGCTGCCGCCATCATAGGCCAGTTTCGCGAAGGTGGGGACAATGGCGATGGCAATCGTGGACAAGACAACCAATGCAATCCCAAGGGCCTGAAGCCTCAGGCTTGGTGTAGGGGTGGTCGGGCCTGCCTCAGACTGGGTCATCGATTGCGGTCCCCAAGCATTTCACGGGTACCATGAATTCTGCGGAGGCGGAACGCCAAACTGCTTCTGGTTTTAAAACGGGCCGGGGGCGGGGGGCCCTTACAAATGGGGGCCCGTTCCTATGTGAATCATGAGGTCACGTGCCGGAGGGTTGCGTGGCGGATTCTTTGCCGTGGACCGGGACTTCTCAAAGGAGGAGGTTTCCATGGCAAGGTTCTTTGTTCCA
>JAHFPK010000229.1 GCA_023266715.1 Hyphomicrobiales bacterium
AAACATAATCTCCGGCCTCAACCCGGTCCTTGAATTCAAGGTTGGGGCCATGGAGAAATTCGGTCACACCCTCCAGCATGTAAATCGCGGTTTCATGGGCCGCGTGGTAGTGGGGCTTGGCGCTGGCGCCCGGCGGCATTACCAGCATGTGCATGCAAATGGCATCCGCGTTTGCGGATTCTGCTGAAATGCCAGAGAAATAGTTGAGGCCCTGCTTGCCAAGGAAGCCCTCACCATCGCGCACGACTTTGCAGGATTTCATGGCCATCAGGGTTTCCTTTCCTTCTTATTTCTTCCGCGCCATTGTCACACCATCGCAGATCGGCACCATAACCAGATCGACGCGTTCATCTGCAATGATCTTAGTGTTCAGCACGCGCAATGCAATCGTATCTTCGTCCTTGATTGAGGGATCAGCGACACTGCCGCTCCACAGCACATTATCAATCAACATTACGCCGCCGGGCCGCAGAAGTTTCAATCCACCTTCGTAATAGATGTCATAGGAGGTTTTGTCCGCATCAATGAACATCAAGTCAAAACGCGAAGCCTCGCCTGATTTCAAGAGCTGCTGAATGGTTTCGGCACCCGCCCCCAACCGGAGGTCAATGCGACCCTGAACTCCCGCCTTCTTCCAGTATCTGCGGGCCACCTTCGTCCATTCTTCGCTCACATCGGCAGCGATGATTTTTACGTCTCCCGCCAAGGCCATGGCGAGGGACGAATAGCCGGTGAAAGTGCCGATCTCAAGAATGCGTTTTGCACCCATGAGTTTCACCAGCATGGCCATGAAGGCCCCCTGCTCCGGCCCGATCTGCATGCGGGCGTTGCCGCCAAGCTTGGCGGTTTCAACGCGCAGTTCTTTCAGGACTTCCGGCTCGCGATAGGCGTGGGCAGCGTAATAGTCATAGAGGCGCCCCTCGAGGCCAATGGTTTTTCCGGTCATGGTATGGCTGTTTCACCTATTTCAGCGGAACGGACTTGTACTTCCCAATGAGATCGCTCTTGCCCAGGGGAACTCCGTTATGGCGGAGGATTGCATAGGCGATGGTGAGATGGAAATAGAAATCCGGCATGACGATAATCGCCGCATAATTTTCCGCCGACAAGCCTCTGGTGCTGTCAAAAAAAGTTGGCACCACGCGCTCGGCCCGATCGGCAAGGCGCGCTACTGGAATCGCCTTTAAATAGGCGTCGGCCAATTTCAGGCTTGCGTGCACATCTTCAAAGGTTGCCTCTTCATAGCCCACGCGCGGCGGTGGGGCATCGGCGAAGTGCTGGGCAAAATCCATGGGAAGATACAGGGCATACTGCAATTGCTGGATTAGGCTGAACATATCGGGATAAAGCCTGGCACTGAGCAGCACATCGGGTTCAATTTTATTGGCGCGGGCATGGGCCTCCGCTTTGGTGAGTATCTTGCCAAGATTTTCCAGCGACCCGATAATCGCGGCAATGGTGAGACGGTGGAATGATGCATTCTGCGCAACCTGGGTCATGTTTTCCTCATGTTAATGTCAAAGAAGTTTCAGGTTTCAATCTCTTTTGGCTTTTGCAAAAAGTGTTGATAGAGCCAACCAATGCCGACAAGGCAAAGGCCGAGTCCGATGAACGAGAATATGCGGTAGAGGCCTGCAAGGTCCGACATATCCCAAAGGAACACTTTTAAGACCACAAGCACCATGACGGCAAGGCCGGCATAGCGAATATACTGGCGCGCCAGCTTGATGCCAGCGATGAACAGGGCAAGTGCGGACACAAGCCACACGGCGGAATAGGCATAGGATTCAGCACCGGAAAGCGACCAGGCAACCAGTGCAGGACCCTGGAACACGCGCTTGGTTTCAAGCGTCACATAGGTCATTGCAAGCACCAAAGCCAAAACGCCGAGCGCCGGGCGAAACTTTATCCACTGCAAGACCTCTAGTTTTTGTGCCATGACACCCAACAATACCACAGGTGCAAGGTAGGCCAACAGCAAGGCGTTGAATACAATGTTGCCGGGAATGGGATCTTCCGTAACAATCGGGTTCAAAGCTCCAAGGCTCAGCACCAAAATTGCCACACATGACACGCCCAGCAATATGCGTGCACCCCACAAGGAAATCAGGGATGAGAAAATCTGCAGGCGATACACCAAGCCATAGGCTGCGCCCAGCCATGTCAGGATATGGGCTGCCATTTCGAGCAGCTGTGGTTCGTCCGTGGTCAAGCCGCCGCCAATGAGCACGCGAAGTTCAAGCGAGACGAGCGAGATGGCAAGGCCAAGGCTTACAGCTTCGAGGGCCGTGGCGGATTTGTTGTGACCCGATGATTTCAGCCAGCGAGCGCCGAAATAGAACAGAACAACGGGTACGCCATAACCATAGAGAGGCCAGTGCTGGCCCAGCGGCAGGGTGCGGTCATCGGCCCAAAGTTCGCGCGAAATGAACAGGCGGAGGGCGGTGAATGCCCCAAAAGCCGCAGCAATGGGGCCAAGCAATTTCACCGCAAGAGTTCTGGTGGAAAACGCGTAGGCAGCGGCAAGGACTGCCATGGCAATGGTGAGCCATACACCATCAAGCATGCGGTCCTCTGCAAAGAGCAACAGGCCGGCCCCGCCGATAGCCAGAATGCCAATTGAGAGATTGTCGTTGGATCCAGCTATTTGTCCGCGCCGTAACCAGACGGCACCGAGCAACACAACCGCTGCAAAAATTCCGAGAAGCGCCCAGGTGTTTTCTGAAAGCAGGCCATCCACCCTGCCCCATGCTCCAATGAGGAAGAGCAGAGCTGAACCAGCGCCGAGGACCGCCCACGCCACGGGAGGGGCCTTTCGGAATATACCGGCGAGGCCAAGAGCTGCGAAGGCTGTACCTACCACCAACATCCAGCGGAGGTATTGGGGTGCTTCGCCACGTAATAAAGTGGACCACAGGCCACGCTCATCCATGGCCCATTCGTTGAAGGCCGCCTGTTGCCAGACCATAAGCACAACAAAAGACAAAAGTGCTGCTGCAGGAGCGGCAGCGGTATCACCCTGCTTGAACCACGAGAGGGCTGCAACACCTGCCATGCCGATGAAAAACAGAATGAGCGCAGTGCCGGAATGGTCGCTCTTCAATACCAGGGCGGCGAGAACCAGCGCCGCGGCAACCACACCAACCGAACCAATTTTCAAAGGCGGCGTCATGTTTACGGGGTTCAAAAGCGATCCTGTATTGCTTGCCAATATGCTGCGCCCTGAAATTGCGAATAATGAAACCGCCCCGACGCAAAATGCAAACAATCCGATGGGTAAAATGTCGGCGGACTCAAATGGTCCGCCAAGCCAGAGGAATGACCAGAGGGCCGAGCCTGCAATGGCGCCATAACCCAGCCACCACCAGGGCCGCCTACGGAGAACTGCAAAGCTCGCGCCCAGAATAATCAGGAGATAGGGAAAGAAACTCCAGCCGGAAGGATCGGGTGAAGAGATCAGCATGGGCGTGGCGTAAGAACCCAAAAGGCCAAGCGCTGCAATGAGCGGCCCCTGGCGCAGTGAAAGCGCCAGGCCCCCCAAACCCACCAATGCCAGTCCAATAAAGTCTGTGGTTGACCCTACCAATTCATAAAGTGCATAGGCCGCATAGATACTGCCAAAAGCCGTGGCCAGGCCTGCGGCTGACAGGGCCGCGGGCACATAGTTGGGTTCTTCCGTTACGGGCGTTTTACGGTGCAAGGTATCGCCGGCGAAGATGAGGATGGCCGCAAGTATCAAGCCAAGGAAGATCTGCAGAGTTGGCGAAATCAAGCCATTGTCATAGGCATATTTGACAAAGAGCAAGCCTCCGATGGCGATTGCAACACCGCCGATCCATACGAACCAGCGTGACGCAAGTGTCTGCTCTATATCACGTTTGGGCGCTTGGGTTTTTTTCAAATTAGATTGTTTTATTGGTTCAGACGATGGAATTTTTGACCCCTCAACCACGGATTCCGGAGTATTAGTTTCCGCCAAAACTGGTTCAGAATCTTTTACTGCCGCAAAAGGTTGCTTTTCCCTTTTTTCCTCTGCGTTTGGTGTTTCCCGCGGGTTTTTCCTCAAGTCCGACAGTTCATCGGTAACCTGGCCCAACTGCAATTTCAATTGGGCGATCCGGGCATCAAGTCTGGAAATCTTGTTAAGGGCAATGAGGGCCAGGACAAGGCCAGCCAAAGAAAGCAAATATCCAAAGCCGTCCATTTCATCCCCATAACATTCGAGTCGCGTGAAGTTACACTGCTTGCCTTTGATTGTCGAAATTGGGAAAAGGCAGGTCATGACGGCCCGCCTCAACATTCAGCCAAAACTGCAGAGTGCACTTCCTGTGCGCTGGGAGATAGCGGCTGGCCTTGTTCCCTATGAAGCGGCTGTGGCACGGATGGAGCGCGAGGTTGCGGCAATCGCGAAGGGCGAAGCGCCTGAACTGGTGTGGCTTCTGGAGCACCCTGCGCTTTACACGGCGGGCACTTCCGCCAAGGACAGCGATCTCATTTCGCCGACGCGCTTTCCAGTTCATCATACGGGCCGCGGCGGGCAATATACCTATCATGGGCCCGGCCAGCGGGTGGCCTATGTCATGCTTGACCTGAAAAGGCGGGGCCAGGATGTACGCGCCTTTGTGGCGGGGCTTGAGGAATGGCTGATTGCCACGCTTGCTTCTTTCAATGTGAAAGGTGAGCGGCGAGAGGACCGGGTTGGAGTTTGGGTGCAGCGAGGTGCGGGGGAAGACAAGATCGCGGCAATCGGCATTCGGGTACGCCACTGGGTGAGTTATCACGGCATCAGCCTGAATGTTGATTCCGATCTCAGCCATTTCGATGGCATTGTTCCCTGCGGAGTGAGGGGACATGGGGTGACAAGCCT
>JAHFPK010000230.1 GCA_023266715.1 Hyphomicrobiales bacterium
GGGGAGCCTTCCCGCCTGGCGCAGCCGGAATGCCGAACGCCTCGCCAATGTGACGGAAACGATCGAAACGATCCTCGCAAGCAAGCCCTTCGACATCGCCCGCTTCGCCGTGGCCCAGGGGACCCTTGCCGATCTGGCGCTGACGTAGGGATGCACTTCGCCCTCTCCTGTCCTGCGTAGCGACAGCGAAGCAGGATGGGAGAAGATCCGCGAAACTCGTTCGTTCATTCGTTCGACCGTCATGGAGCGGTCATTGCGCGCGTTTCGCAGGAGCTCGATGCACTTGCAGGAATAGCATTGACGTCAATAACCGTGTTCGAACTTGCCCGCTAGAACCGGCAAACTGGAACCTTGTTGTTGGCTATGCCGCGACCATCTAAGATGCCATGCCGCAGTGAAATTGCCGGCCGCAAAGGACACATCCAGGGAACATGCCATACATTGAAGTCATCCTCGTTCTCCTGCTCATCACGCTGAACGGCTTGCTTGCAATGTCAGAACTGGCGGTTGCGTCATCCCGCGCCGCAAAACTGCGAACAATGGCAGATCAACGAGTCAAAGGCGCGCGGCGGGCGCTGGCGCTCGCTTCCGATCCCGGACGATTTTTATCAACAGTTCAAATCGGTATCACGCTCATCGGCATTCTTGCCGGTGCGTTCTCCGGTGCAACACTCGGCAGCCGCGTTTCCAGTTGGCTGCTGACCCTTGGTTTGCCCCTGAATATTGCGGAGACCCTGGGCTTTGGCCTGGTCATCGGCCTGATCACCTATCTGTCATTGATCATCGGCGAATTGGTGCCAAAGCAAATTGCCTTGCGAAATCCTGAGCGGATTGCCTGTCTTGTGGCACCGGCCATGACAATTCTGGCGACAATATCAGCCCCTGTTGTCTGGTTCCTCGAGCGCTCGGGCCGGTTGATTTTGGCGCTGCTTGGGCAAAACAGGGTGAAGGACAACACCGTCACTGATGCCGAAATCCACGCCATGATCGCCGAGGCGGAGTCAGCAGGCGTTCTGGAACCGGAAGAGCGGACAATGATTGCGGGCGTCATGCGGCTGGGTGACAGGCTGGTGCGAACCATCATGACGCCAGGCACCGATGTGGAAATGATCGACGTCAATGAGGCTCCGGCAAAAATCGGAAAGCAGATGGCCGGTAGCGGTCATTCGCGGTTTATTGCCTATGAGGGAAGCAAGGAAAATATTATGGGAGTGCTCCAGGCCAAGGATGTAGCGGCCGCATTGCTGCGCAGGCGCGCGCCCAACATCAGGAAGCTCGTGAAGCAGGCTCCTGCCATTCCTGAAACACTGGATGCCCTTGATGTGGTTAACCGGCTCAAGGAATCGGAGGTACATTTTGGCCTCGTCTATGACGAGTATGGCCGCTTTGAAGGCATCGTCACCACGGCGGATATTCTGGAAGCAATCGTTGGCGTGTTCCGCCACGACAGTTCTGTACCTGAGCCTGATATTGTCGAACGTTCCGATGGTTCCCTGCTGGTGTCCGGCGGCACACCCATTGACAAGTTGTCCGACCGCCTCGGCATGTCAGTGCCGCCGACCCGTGAATTTCAGACCGTTGCCGGATTCGTTCTGGACCGTCTAGCCCGCATTCCGGCATCTGGAGATTCATTCACCGAACACGGATTCCATTTTGAGGTTGTCGATCTTGATGGACGGCGGATTGACAAGGTGATCGTAAGCCGGACAAAGCCATCAATGCGGCGCGCCACCCCTTAGTCCCGCCTCAAGTCGGTCAGCCACTTTCTCCCAATTCGGCAAGCGACCGAATAGGCCGGATTGAAGACATTGGCTATGTCGTAGCGCACCGCCTGCCCCATCACATGGCTTGCGGCCACTTCATCAAGGCCATAGTCCTGCATAAGCCAATCCAGCATTTCGGTGGTGGCGTGCTGCAAGGCCTGGTCAAGAGGCCGCGCATTGCCGATGGTAAAGATCTCATTTTTGTTTGCGCCGCGCGGCCAGCCGATCGCCTTCGCCTTCACAACCTGCACCGTGAACTGGATCTCGGCCGCGGTCTCGATGCCGGTGCCGACGATTTCACCATCGCTTTGGGCTGCGTGAACATCGCCGAGAAAGAACAATCCGCCTGCCACGGAAACCGGAAACATGACGTCGACGCCTTCGCCGAAACCCCGATAATCCATGTTGCCGCCGTAGGGGCCACTGGTTGCCGTCGAGATCGCCTGACCCAATGCAGGGGCCACGCCGAAGCAGCCAATCATCGGTTCCAGCGCTACCGACCAGTCACGCAAAGTGGCCGGCGGCGTCGCGAGGTGAGCTTTTTTGGTGGCCGTGTCGATGACCCAGTCCGTCACCTTTCGCACGGGAAAGCGCACTACGGCACCGGGATTCACCACGTTCGGACTGAGAACCTGGAAGGTCCAGCCGGTGGGTCGGGTTATTGCGATTCTCTCGATACGGATGCGCAGCGCATCTCCAGGTGCCGCACCCGACACATGGAATGGCCCGGTCATGGGATTTGGCCCATCGCCGCGCTTCCGGCCCACGCGGTCAAAGCCACGGGCATCGATCGTCTCGGTCACGACCGTGTCGCCATCGCCAATAGTCAGCGCCGGCTCATGGCTTCCGAGCGAATTGTAGAAACGGGTTGGCGCGAAGGTGTGGACCGTCATGGACCCCAATGTCCGTGCAAACCGGGAGCGAGTCAATCACCCGCCGCCATCTCGACGAAAGACCATCAATGCAATAACCTCCCACATCGTCCGTCAAAAAAGGATTTTAAAACCATGGCTCCCGCCGCAGCGTTTGAACCAACGGACTCATCCAGGATTCCCCGTTATGCCGAAATTGCCAGCTTCATGCGGGCGGCGCGGGCTGAAATTGCCAAACCACTCGACATAGCCCTTGTCGGCGTTCCGCTTGATCTTGGAGCGACCTATCGTTCCGGTGCCCGCCAGGGCCCGTCGGCGGTACGTGAGGCATCGCGCTTGATCCGGCAGGTCAATCCCACAACCAAGGTGGCACCCTATCGCCTCTGCAATATCGCTGATGTTGGCGATGCACCCACCCATCCCTTGAACCTCGAACGCAGCGTCGATCTCATTCAGGCTTTCTACGAGCGGATTCACGCCATCGGGGCGGTACCGATTTCGGTTGGCGGCGATCACACCGTGCCGCTTCCAATCCTGCGTGCTATCGGCAAAGCACGCCCTCTCGGATTGATCCAGATCGACTCGCATACCGATACCTTTGATGAGTTCATGGGAACGAAGTGCAACCACGCAACATTTGCGCGGCGCGCCATCGAAGAAGGCCTGCTTGATCCAAAGCGCATGCTTCAGATCGGCCTGCGCGGCACGCGCTACGGCGATGACGACATCAATTATGGCTACAAGGCCGGCATCCGCATGATAACGATGGATGAATTTGAAGACATGGGCCGCGCCGCAGTGATTGAGGAAATCCGGCGGGTTGTCGGCGATGCGCCCACCTATATCACAATTGATATTGATGGCCTCGATCCCCGGGATGCTCCAGGAACCGGCGTACCGGAACCAGGCGGCATTTCCATGCGCGATGCGCAAATGATTCTTCGGGCCTTGACCGGGCTGGACATGGTTGGAGGCGATATTTGCGAGGTTGTTCCATCGCTCGATCCCACAGGCATGACCTGCATAAATGCGGCAAACCTGATGTTTGAACTCACCTGCCTTGCCGCTGTCGCGCGCTCGAGAGGCACAAAATAAAGTTGCAGCGCTCGCAAACAACCATCGAGCTTGTTCAGTTCAGGTTTCAGGTGGAATGAGCACGATCTTTCCCACATGTTTTTTTGCCAGAAATTCTTCTTGGGCAGCAGCAATGTCACGCAGCGGATATTGCTTGGCAACAACTGGTTTGATTTCACCGTGCTCGATGTAACCGATAAGATTGGGAAAAACTTTCGTGTCCTGCGACGTGCATCCAAACAGCGTCAGGTCCTTGAGATAGAGCCTGCGCAAATCCATTTGAACAACCGGCCCGGCGATTGCGCCCGATACGGCATAGCGGCCCCGTGGCTTGAGGACATCCAGTAATTCAGGCCATTGCGGCCCGCCAACCACGTCGATAACAACGTCCACGATATTCTTGCCCAGCGTCGCCGCAATCGCAGATCCTCTTTCAATGCATTTGTTGGCGCCCGCTGCCTGCAACGCGGCGAACTTTCCTGGCGCCGCAACGGCCGTAACGTGAGCCCCGCGCCGCCTTGCCAATTGAATGGCGGCAATGCCCACATTTCCTGATGCGCCGGTGACAAGGACCGTCTCTCCGGCAGCAAGCCCCGCGCGGCTGATGAGATTTTCGGCCGTAGCAAACGCGCACGGTACCGCCGCAAGCTCCGCATCTGTAAGATCAGACTGAATATGATAGGTGTCGGCAGATGGAGCCGAAACAAATTGCGCGAAGCCTCCGTCACGCTCCGAACCTAGCCAAGGCGTGAACTCACCCTGTCGCAACGACAAAAGGCAGCTTTGAACAATCACCCTTTGGCCAAGACGGCCTTCAGTAACCCCAGCGCCCAAACTTACGATATCACCGCAGACATCAGCCCCCTGGATGCGCGGGAAAGCGAGCCCACTCCCCGTCCAATCACCGTTCGCAGGCGAAAGAGCAGATGTCGCTGCGTCCGCTGTACTCGCAATCGCCGTGTTCGAATACCAGCCAATACGCGTGTTGATATCGGTATTGTTGATGCCCGCCGCCCTCACCCTTATCAGGACCTCGCCCGGACCCACCATCGGCACGGGTGCGCTCTCGGTGTAGACAAGCTTATCGTAACCACCATGACCAATA
>JAHFPK010000231.1 GCA_023266715.1 Hyphomicrobiales bacterium
TTAGGCCGTGAACTCATAAATCTGTAAATCCCCTTCGGCCCACAGAGGACCGCGCCGTTCCATCCAGCGCGCAACTTCATTGGCGCCGAGTTCCTGCAACCACGGCATATCGACTAGCATTGCGGGGTCGGTGAACTCTTGCCCGCCAATCAGCGAATGGCACAAAATGCAATTTTTGCTTTCATTGTTGTTTGACGCCGGTCAGTGATGTCCAGCTGAATCAGGACAATCCCCGAAGGTCTCGCAAGTTCCGTCTCCTTTTCCGGGTTTCGCATGCTCGCGATCATGCTCCATCCTCTTGAGGAGAACCGCTTAGCCGCAGCTCTTCCGAGTCCTGAAGAACTGCCGGTGATGAAAATGGTCTTTGGATACTGAGTGTTGGGAGTGGTGATCATGGTACTCTCCGATGACTGTTGCGCAATGCGGCGGCGTGTCTGATGTGAATAGCCTCACGGCGCGCAACTAATGGCCCATCTTAACGCGCATCCACACACTGGGGAAGGCAAGACTCAAGGATCAACCGGTAATCTATTGGAATTGATTCGAGAGGATTCCAAGGTTGCTATTGAATCTGCTGATGTTTTTCTCGTCTGTGAACTGATGATGGATTTTCCGTGCGCAGATTATTGCGAAACGACTTCAATGCAACGTGTTGCCCTTTACCTGTCATGATAGTGTCATATATGTCCACCATTCTCGACATATGGACTTAAATTCATCAGTGGAAGCACTTTCCGCGCTCGCCCAACCAACGAGACTTGAGGTGTTTCGATTACTTACGCGCAATGAGCCTAATGGTCTTCCCGCTGGCGAGATCGCCAAACTGCTCGATGTGCCGCACAATACCATGTCAACCCATTTGACGATCCTCAGCCGGACTGGCCTTGTCACATCGGAGCGCAAAGGACGCAGCATTGTTTACCGAGTTGACTTGAGCATGGTGCGCAGTTTCTTCGTCTATCTGCTTAAGGATTGCTGCTATGGGCGGGCTGAACTCTGCCAACCACTGTTCGACGATCTTGCCCCCCGTTGCCAACCAACCGGTGCTGCCCATGTCTGACAAAATTTACAATGTCCTGTTTCTCTGCACGGGCAATTCCGCCCGTTCCATCCTTGCCGAAGCCATCCTACAGCGCGAAGGTGTTGGACGCTTTAACGCCTTTAGTGCTGGAAGCCAGCCAAAGGGTCAAGTTCATCCCTATGCCCTCAATCTGTTGAAGCAACTCAATCATTCCACAAAGGGCTTTCGCTCCAAAAGCTGGGATGAGTTCGCACTTGCAGGTGCGCCAAAACTCGATTTCGTATTCACGGTTTGCGACAATGCGGCAGCTGAAGTTTGCCCGATCTGGCCCGGGCAGCCAATGACGGCCCATTGGGGTGTTCCCGATCCCGCCGCAGTTGAAGGAACTGAAGCTGAAAAGCGCCTTGCCTTCGCTGATACCTACCGAATGATGAAAAACCGCATTTCGATTTTCGTGAACCTGCCAATGGCTTCGCTCGACAGGCTCTCCCTGCAGAAGAAACTTTCAGACATCGGCAAGGCCTGAAAAGAGATGGCACATACCTCCACTAGCCGGGCCTATGCTGCGGAAACCCTCGGCACGGCCATTTTGCTGGCTACAGTCGTTGGCTCAGGGATCATGGCTGAAAACCTTGCGGGCGGGAATGTGGCCATTGCGCTCCTTGGCAACACACTGCCAACGGGTGCCATTCTCGTTGTCCTGATTACCACCCTTGGTCCCATATCGGGAGCCCACTTCAATCCGGCAGTTTCGTTGGCTATGTGCCTTACTGGGGAAATGCCTTGGGCTCGGCTCGTTCCATTTACCGCATGTCAGATCGTTGGAGCCATCCTTGGCGTGTGGATCGCGCATGCGATGTTTGATCTTTCTATATTTCAGTTTTCGACCAAAATGCGATGGGGCACGGGGCAGTGGATTGCCGAAGCAGTGGCAACTTTTGGCCTGCTTTTCACGATCTTTGGTGGACTTCGCTTCAATCCACCGGCAATTCCACTCGCTGTCGGCCTCTATATCACAGCCGCCTATTGGTTCACGGCATCAACATCTTTTGCTAATCCGGCCGTGACGATAGCTCGCGCATTGACAGATACGTTTTCAGGAATAGCGCCCGCTGTTGCGCCACCTTTCATCGCCGCACAGTTAATTGGTGCCATGGCTGCCACCTATCTGTGCCGCTGGCTATTTGCTAATGAAAAATCCTGATGCTGAGATTACCAAAAGGATTTGTAATTGAAATGGCGTGACATAGTTCTGGCTTCGCTGCCTCCAACGTTGTGGGCAGTGACTTATGTAATCGCTAAGCCTGCGACTCAAAGATTTCCGCCAATTCTACTGACGAGCATTGTCTATGCGCTGACAGCGGTTGCTCTTTTCAGGCCATGGGTGCGGCTGCAAACACCGTTTTGGGCTGTTTTTGCGGCAGCAACATTAGGCTGCGGCCTCCAAAGCGCATTGATTTTCAGTGGCATTGCACGTGTGCCCGCAACAATGGCAATCCTTGTTGTGCAGTCTCAGGTGCCTTTTGCAGTATTGGCAGCTTGGGCGTTCGGTCAAGAGCGAATCAACTATAGCCGCTTCGTCGGCATCGCCTTATCGTTAATAGGGGTTGCTTCGGTCGTGGGAATACCTAGTTCAACAGGCGACATTGGCGGTTTGCTCCTAATTGTTCTTGGAACATTATCTTGGGGCGTGGCACAAGGAATCATTGGAACCGTTTCACTTGACCCTGGCGGAAAGCTAATGGGAACGATGTCCGCACTGGCGGCTCCTCAGTTACTGGTGATGTCGCTTCTGTTGGAAACCGGTCAACGCACAGCTCTACTCGATGCCAATCTCGAAGACTGGGCTGCAGTGGCGGTATTGGCCATCGCAGGTTTCGTAGCTGCTTACGTAATCTGGTACGGTTTACTCCGCCGCTACCGTGTCGATCAGATCGCTCCGTTCGCGCTTCTAATGCCGATTATCGGTGTTTTGAGCGCCTTTCTCCTATTGGGGGAACGACCATCGCCCATAGCATTAGGTGGGGGTTTGATTATCTTTGCTGGCCTAGCGATAGTGGTGCGTGAGCCGAGTAAAGCTGACCTCTGAATTTTTTGTCACCTGTGCTGCCAAACTTTCACAGCCGAGATGAGAAGAATGACTGCAAGCCCCGGCAGCAGGACGGCGCTCGGCACCAACCCAAGCAAGCTGCCACCGACAAAGGTTCCAAAGATTGAACCGGCAGCCATGACGAGCAGGAAATCCCGATTGCGATCAAGCACGGTGAAGCTCTGGTCCCGGCTATAGCGGGTGAACCCAACGAGCATTGTGGGAAGACTCACCGCGAGTGACAGACTGCCCGCAAGCTTGATGTCCAACCCAAACAGCAGCACCAGGGTCGGGATGAGTAACTCGCCTCCGGCGACCCCTAGCAATGAAGCCACGACCCCGATAGCGAATCCAGCGGCGATACCCACTACGGCCAATGCTATGCCACCGATAGGAGGTACACCAACGGTGGCGTTGTGCCCGAGCAGTAACACGGCGGCGATGGCTACCAGTAATATGGCGATTACCCGATATAAATTTTCTGAGCGTAGGCGGGTAGCCCAGCCCGCGCCAAACCACGCGCCGAGCAGGCTGCCACCGAGAAGATTAACTACGACGGGCCAATGCGCCGCAACCTCGACTAGAGGCACCGTTTGTGCCCTGAATGGCAGAGCCGATGCAACGACAACGAGACTCATGGCCTTGTTGAGAATAACCGCTTCCAGCGCGGCGAAACGGAAGAAGCCAATCAGAAGGGGCAAGCGAAACTCCGCCCCGCCGAGGCCGATCAGCCCTCCGAGCGTGCCAATGATTGCTCCACCACAAAACGCGGTAATGCGCTTACGAATTTGGGTTAGTTGCGACGTACTCATGCCGAAATAATTGCATGAATGAAACCCATTGCCCATGACCATAAAGGTCCAAGATTAACCGCCGGTGACACTCATGTGGCGCGAAAGGGCGGGCTTGTTGTGGCGGCGGTCGATGATGAAGTCATGGCCCTTGGGCTTTCGCGTGATGGCTTCATCAATGGCCGCATTCAACAGATCATTGCCCTCCGAAGCGCGAAGGGGGCCGCGAAGATCGGCGGCATCTTCCTGGCCAAGGCACATGTAGAGCGTGCCGGTGCAGGTGAGCCGCACGCGGTTGCAGCTTTCGCAGAAATTATGGGTGAGCGGCGTGATGAAGCCAAGCCTTCCGCCCGTTTCCATGACCTTTACATAACGCGCCGGTCCGCCAGTTTTGTAGGGAATGTCGTCGAGCGTGAACTGGTCCATCAACTGCGCCCGCACCACTGAGAGCGGCAGATACTGGTCCGTCCGGTCGCCATCGATATCGCCAAGCGGCATGGTTTCAATCAGCGTGAGGTCCATGCCCGCACCGTGGGCCCAGCGGATCATGTCGGGAATTTCCTGTTCGTTGACACCCTTCAACGCTACCGCATTGATCTTGATGGCAAGGCCAGCAGCCTGCGCGGCGCGGATTCCTTCCTTCACTTTGGCAAGATCGCCCCACCGCGTGATTTGCTTGAACTTGGCGTGATCAAGCGTGTCGACCGACACATTGATCCGGCGCACCCCATGGGCAACAAGTTCGTCCGCGTACTTGGCAAGCTGGCTGCCATTGGTGGTGAGCGTCAATTCCTCCAGCGCACCTGAGCGCAAATGCCGCCCCAGGCTTTCAACCAGCGTCATGATGCCCTTGCGCACCAAGGGCTCGCCACCCGTGAGCCTGAT
>JAHFPK010000232.1 GCA_023266715.1 Hyphomicrobiales bacterium
GCGAAGCGCGGCGTTGGGAACCAGCAGGACGTTGGAAATTTCTTGCACCGTTATTTGCGCCGTAGCCGTCATGCCGGGCCGCAGCGAGAGATCAGAATTATCAACGCTCAGGACCGCCTTGTAGGTGACAACCCCATCGGTGATGAGCGGCGAGAATTGAATCGTTTCAATCCGCGCCGGAAAACTGCGGTCTGAAAACGCATCGACGGTGAACACGGCCCGTTGTCCGACTTTGACGGTGCCGATGTCGGCCTCGTCAATATTGGCTTCGAGCTGCATGTGTTTCAGGTCTTCGGCCAGCGTAAAGAGAACGGGAGCCTGCAGGGATGAGGCCACGGTTTGGCCAGGTTCGACCGCACGCTTCAAGACGATGCCGTCAACCGGCGAAAGAATCTGCGACTTGTCGATATCCAGCTGCTTCAATTCAAGATTGGCTTCGGCAACTTGAATATCGGCTTCTGCCGATGAAATGGCGGCAACGGCGCGGGCCTGGGCAGCGCGGGCTGATTCCAGGTCCTGGGTAATCACCAAACCTTTTTTCTGCAGGGCTTCCTGCCGTGCAAGGGCGAGATCGCTGGCCTTCAATGTTGCCTGGGCATCCGCAAGCTTTGCCTTGGCGCCCGCCACACTTGCTTCCATGCTGATGAGTTGCACCTTGTATCTTTCCGTATCCAGTTCGGCGAGGACGTCGCCTTTTTTGATGAGGCTGTTGCTATCAACATTCACGCTGCGCACCACGCCCGACATCTCGCTTGAAACATCAGTCTGTGTTGTGGGCTGGATAGTACCTGTAGCCGTCACGTTGACAGTAAGGTCGTTGCGCACTGCCCGCACTGTTTCATAGCTGATCCTGTTCGCGGCACTTTGCGAATTTTGATACCACCATGCGCCGCCAACGATGATGACGCCAACAAGCGCCAGCCATAGCCCACGGCGCAGCCCGCGCTTAACCCGCGCGCCCTGGCCAAGGCCCAGAACCTCTTCAATTTCCCGGGCATCAGGTAAATTCTGAATATTCATGCGCTTGCAAGTCTCAAAGGTTTGTTCCCTTACCGGACTTAGACGGCCAGAGACCAAATATCCGGCGCTAAACCACTTGGCTTTTTAGCGTGCCCTGCCGGTTTCGCCACATTACAAATCCGCAAGGAATGAGCCCAACAAGCAGCACAATCACGGCAGGCCTGAGGCCGAAGGAGAACATCAGGTTGGCCTTGGCGATGCGCCAGGGGTCAACACCCGTAGTTAGGCCATACCAGGCAAATTCAGTTAGAGCAGTAAGCGCGCCAGCCAAACCGGCGCTGATTGCAAGCACGGCTGGAGTGAGGCTCACCCGCTTGGTGATGAGTATGCGATAGATCATGAGAAGAATATAGAAACCGGTCAGCAATACGGCGGGGCTCACGTCAATTTTCGATTGAATGAAATAATGCAACAGCCCCAACACCGCGATCATGTAGACCAGGCGATGCAGCATCTTCCATTTCTTGCCGAGTTTTCTAACAGCGGAATCAAATGACGTGGCGGCCAGCAAACTCAGTCCGATGAGCGCCACGAAACCAATGGTGAGATAAATACGCAAAACGATTTCAGAAACAACAAAGACCAGGTCATATTTTGAGTTCGCGATGTAAATAATGAAATGTGTGAGCGCATAGGCGAATGTGGTGACCCCCAGCATCCGCCGGATGAGCGCAATTTTCGGCCAGTTGAGCAAGCGCTGTAATGGCGTGAGCGCCAGCGTGATCACCAGCAGGCGGATGGTCCAGTCGCCAATCAGGCGCAAGGCTGCCTTGACGGCCAAGGGCCCGAGTTGATGGGTGAAGAACCAATAGGCAATGACGGCCGCTGGCAGCAGCGCCAGCGCCAATACTGTGGCCTTGAGCGGCGAAAACCGCCCCTGCCTGTCCGTTAGAGGTGTCATGGCGACTCTCTACCAGCCCTTTCGTGACCTGTCTTTACACGAGCCTTCACCTTTTGGGGAGAAGTGGTGAAAGCAAAGAGATGGAGCGCCTAGACCCGCCAATAACCTGTCAGATGGACGGTTAAGATTTTCAGTTCCACCAGCCCTTGTGGTCGCGCTTTGGTTGGCGCAGCACACCGCCTTCACCCGGGGGCTCGATTTCCATGAGATAGCGGTGCACCGGGCTCATCCGGTCATAGAACCCCTGCGTCAGGTGATCGAGCTGCACAAGCTGCTGCGGCAGGTCGCGCCGCGTATAGGAAAGATGTAGCATGCGCCGGTGGGCCGGGCCCTTTTTCAAAGTGCCGCTGTGCCACATGGATGAGTTGCAGATGATGGCCGAACCCGCCGGTGCCGTCACATAAACCTCTCCGGGATAAGGCGCATCGAGATCCTTTGGAATGCGGGCCTGATCCTCCGCCGATATTGGTTCCGGCTCCCAGTCGGCCTGATTGACGTAGGGAACGTTGATCGGCGCCCACCAATGCGAGGTGGGAACAACCCGTGTCGGGCCATTCTCCAGCGTCATGTCGTCGAACATGAGCATGGCATTCAACACCCACCAGTCATCCACAAACCGTTTCGGCACATCGACAGGCAGCGCCTGATGTCCATAACCCTGATTGGGATCGCGAATATTAGCACCGTGAACTTTGATTTCGCCCAGAAGATAATGGCCTGCGGCGAGCACCGGCGGCAGGTTCAGGCAGACGTCAAAGGCCGTGGTCTTGTTGAAAATGTTGGAAATGCGCCGCGCTCCCGGTTCCACATGAACCTCATGCCCGCCTTTTTCGGCTTCGGCGGCATGGATGCGCTCAAACTCGTCGCGCAGTGTTTTAGCATCGCCTCTCGACAGCGCATTCTCGACAATGAAAAAACCTTGCGCGTCGAGCTGCCGTTTTTGTTCTTCCGTGATGGCGGTGGCCTTGATTCCCAATTCATGCAGGGCTTGCTTCGTGTACATGGCAGAGCTCCTCCCGACGGGGAGAAGCTAACACACCATGCCAGTGATGCAATGGGCCGGGCCGGACACAAAACCCCGGTGTTTCCACCGGAGCTCTCTATTTCGTGAAGGTGCGCTGGACCCGCTATTCGCCGCTCATGCTTTGAGGAAGTCAAGAATGTCGGCGTTCAACTGATCCTTGTGGGTTTCAGCGAGACCATGGGGCGCGCCTGCATAGACCTTCAGCGTCGCGTGCGGCACAAGCTTGGCCGACGCCAGGCCCGCGGCTGCGATTGGCACAATCTGATCGTCATCACCGTGAACGATGAGTGTCGGCACGTCGAATTTCTTGAGGTCCTCGGTGAAGTCCGTCTCCGAGAACGCCTTGATGCAGTCATAGGTGTTCTTGTGGCCAGCCTGCATCCCTTGCAGCCAGAACGAGTCGATCAGGCCCTGTGACGCTTTGGCCCCCGGTCGGTTGAAGCCGAAGAACGGGCCGCTTGCGATGTCCTTGTAGAGCTGCGCCCGGTCGGCAAGGCTGCCCGTCCGGATGCCGTCGAAAACGGCGATCGGAAGGCCGCCCGGGTTCTTGTCCGTTTTCAGCATCAGGGGCGGAACGGCAGCGATGAGGCCCGCCTTCGCAACCCGCTTGGTGCCATGCCGGCCGATATAGCGGGCGATCTCGCCGCCACTTGTCGAAAAACCGAAGAGGCTGACGCCCTTGAGATCAAGAGCCTCGATCAGTTCGGCGAGATCGTCGGCATAATTGTCCATGTCGTTGCCCTGCCATGGCTGGCTGGACCGGCCGTGGCCGCGCCTGTCGTGGGCGATGACGCGGAAACCGTTGCCGGCAAGGAAGAGAGCCTGTGAGTCCCAGCTGTCCGAACTCAACGGCCAGCCGTGGCTGAGCCACCGCCGGTTGCCCGGCGCCCCAGTCCTTGTAATAGATCGTGACATTGTCTCGTGTCGTAATGGTGCCCATGGTGTGGGGATCCCTTCTGTTGTGGTTTATTACATGTGTACGATTAAATCGTGCACGATATATATGTGGTCAATTCGAGCGAGTCAAGTCTTGCGATATAATCGTGTGCGACCTATCTTGAATGGGAAAACCAGGTAAAGGCAAACACCATGAATAGAACCAAAGCCGGTCCCCAGGCGCCCCTCAAACTCGACAGTTTCCTGTGTTTTGCCATCTACGCCGCCAACCACGCCTTCAACCGGGTCTACAAGCCGCTGCTGGACCGGCTTAAGCTCACCTATCCGCAATATCTCGCCATGGCCATACTCTGGGAGCAGGACGATCAGACCGTTGGCGATCTGGGCGAGAAGCTTTTCCTCGAGTCGAGCACACTGACGCCGATGCTGAAACGCCTTGAGGCGTTGAAATATATTTCCAGGATCAGGGACCGGGATGACGAACGCCAGGTCCGCGTGCGGCTCACCAAAACAGGCCTCGCTCTTCGGGAGAAGGCGGAAGCGATTCCGGCCTGCATCATCGAAGCAACCGGCCTCAATCCCGATGGCGTGAGCAAGCTGAAGGAAGAAATCACCAAACTGCGAGCCTCATTGGCGCGGTAATTTGTCCGGTGTTCCCGGCGAACGGAAATTTTTCAGGCCCGCTAAGTTAACGCGAATGCACTTCTATCAGTCGGCCCCGCCTGATCGAACGAGTGTCGGTTTTCGCGGACCCTTAAGGGCGTTGAGCACCGGCATTTCAATAGCCAGATGGATGCGCCAGCCGAAAAACGCCGTCGCCGCCATGCTGACCACGATAATGAAATCGGTTGGCAGGGGGATCACTTTCCAAAGAAGAAAGAACATCGGCATGAAAAGCGAGTGCGTGAGATAGAGCGCATAGGAGGCATCTCCCT
>JAHFPK010000233.1 GCA_023266715.1 Hyphomicrobiales bacterium
CAACTGCAATATGTATTCCAGACAGGAGACCTCGACGGCATCGTCAAGGACCATCCGTACAAGGCGACGCTGCGCATCCTCGATGGAACGACGGGCGCTGTGATCGCCAAGTACGAGACCACGTTCAAGACCGATGTCGATCAGTCGACGCTGCCGGAGGACCCGCTCGTGGTGGGCCCCGGCTACCAGCAGCCGCAGTAGCCGCTATTCGATACGGACGGTGATGCCCGAGAACGACACGATCAGCATTCTGCCGGCCTTGATATGCGACACGTTTATAATCACTAGTTCTGATGAAGGTGGCCGGAACGTGGCCCTCGTTTGCGGCCGTGACGATGCCCAGGGCACCGTTGCCGCTGCATTCATTGCCAAGAAATTTGCCGGCAAGAAAGTTGCCGTCATTGATGACAAGTCGGCTTACGGCAAAGGCCCGGCTGACGTGACCCGCAAGGGACTGGAAGCTGCTAGCTTTCCTATCCCCTTGAGTGAATCATTCACGGCTGGTGAAAAGGACTACGCCGCCCTTGTATCCAAGATGAAGGATGCTGGCGTTGAGGCCGTTTACATTCGTGGTTATCATCCTGAAGAAGGCGTCATTGCCCGCCAGATGGCTGAGCAAGGTTTGAAGGCACAGATCCTCTCTGGAGACTCTATGAACAACGTTGAGTTCTGGACCATTGCCGGCACGGCTGGTGAAGGCCTGATCTTCACGTTTGCTCATGAGCCACGCAGCATTCCTGCTGCCAAGGCCGTTGTGAAGAAGTTCAAGGCTGCTGGTTACGATCCAGAAGGCTACACGCTCTACACCTATGCTGCGATCTAGGAATATGCCGCTGCCGCCACCGCAACCAAAGGCTTTGACAACAAGGCAATTGCTGCGTGGCTGCGCATCGGCAATCCGGTTGATACTGTTCTCGGCACCACCGTTATGGATGCCAAAGGCGACATCAAGGATGCAAAGTACGTCTGGTACAAGTTCAGCAACGGTACCTATGCTGAAGATCCAACATTGCAATAAATTGCAGCACGCCTGATAAGAACCCGCTCGGCATGTTTCGCGCGGGTTTTTTATTGCGATTTTCTCCACTTCTGGCGATAGTTGCTGCTTACGGACCCCATAGAGGGAGGGGCAATCGAGTGATGAGGCAGCGTGAATAGAATTGCAAAAATAGTTACCGGAGTTGCCTTCTTCGGCCTATTGAGCGCGTCCGCGTCCGCTGAAATTCTCATTGCAACGGTAGGGCCGATGAAAGGCCAATATGCGGCTCTCGGCCAGCAATTGAGCCGTGGCGCGGCCCAGGCTGTGGCCGACATCAATGCGAGCGGCGGTGTCAACGGCGAACAGCTTGTCCTTGAGGTGGCTGACGATGCTTGCGATCCCAAGCAGGCCATTGCGGTTGCCAGTCAACTGGTGGCCAAGGGCGTGAAATTTATCGCTGGCCATTATTGTTCGGGCTCTTCCATAGCGGCCGCAAAAATCTACGAAACCGCTGGCATCATCATGATCAGCCCCTCCTCTACCAATCCAAAATTCACGGATGAAGGCGGCTGGAATGTCCATCGCGTGTGCGGCCGTGATGATGCTCAGGGAGCATTTGCGGGCCGCGCGATTGCCAAAGCTTATGCGGGCAAAAGTATCGCCATTCTCGACGATGGCTCAGTTTACGGCTTGGGTCTAGCTACGATGTTCAAAACCGCGCTCAACGGAGCTGGTGTTACCGAAAGAGTTCGGGAAAGCTACAAACCCGGAGCTAATGATTACAATGATCTTGTTCAAAAGCTGCTGTCGGCCAATGTGGAACTTATCTATATCGGTGGCTATGCCTTTGAAGCAGGCAGCATCATTCGGCAAATGCGCGATTTCGCCTCGTCAGCCGTTCTGGTGGGCGGGGATTCCCTTTTGGTTGAACAATTCTGGGCCACTTCGGGAACGTCCGGCGAGGGCACGGTGGTGACCTTTGCTCCCGATGCGCAAAAATTGAATTCGGCAAGCGCCGTCATTGAGGCCTTCAAGGCAGCAGACTACAATCCGGAAGGCTACACACTGCACGCCTATGCGGCGGTGCAGGCTTTTTCCCAGGCGGCAACGGCAACCCACAGTGTTGATGGCAAGGCGCTCAGCCAATGGCTGCGGGCCGGAAACAATTTGAATACGGTTTTGGGACCCCTTTCGCTTGATGCCAAGGGCGATGTCAGGAATCCCAGTTTTGCGTGGTACAAATGGTCCGAGGGCACCTATGCTGAAACCCAGCCTTTCCCAATAACAGTGAGCTCACCATGAAAGCCTTTTTCGTCCAGATCAAATGTGAACTTGGCAAATCCTATGCGGTTGCAACCGCTATTGCGGATGCGGAGATTGCCTCGGAAATCTATTCTACCGCGGGATCCTATGACCTACTGGTGAAGTTCTATCTCGAGGACGGGGAGGACGTCGGTCATTTTGTTTCCGAGAAGGTGCAACCCATTGCCGGGATCCGGGATACCACCACGATTATTACCTTCAGGGCGTTTTGAGTTGCGCCCACAATTTCTCATTCCGGCGGAAATACCAAGAGGTAGCCTATGATCCCGCGCTATTCACGGCCTGAAATGACTGCCATCTGGGAGCCGCAAACGCGCTTCCGCATCTGGTTTGAAATTGAGGCCCATGCGGCAGATGCAATGGCTAAACTTGGTATCGTGCCCAAGGCGGCGGCCAAGAAAATCTGGGCCATGGGCAAGGATGCCATTTTCGATGTGGCGCGCATTGATGCTATCGAGGCGGAAACCAAGCATGACGTTATTGCCTTTCTCACGCATCTTGCGGAAATCGTAGGACCGGACGCGCGCTTTGTGCATCAGGGCATGACTTCGTCGGATGTGCTCGATACATGTTTTAATGTGCAACTGGTGCGGGCCGCCGATCTCCTCATTGCCGATATCGATGGCTTGCTTGTGGCGCTGAAGCGCCGCGCCAAGGAACACAAGAATTCCATTTGTATCGGGCGGAGCCATGGCATTCACGCGGAGCCTACTACATTCGGCGTGAAACTCGCTTTTTCTTTCGCGGAATTTACGCGCTGCCGTGCGAGGCTTTTGGCCGCCCGAGCGGAAGTGTCTACGTGCGCCATCTCCGGCGCTGTCGGGACCTTTGCCAATATCGATCCCAAGGTAGAAGAATATGTGGCGAAAAAACTTGGCCTTTCGCCGGAACCGGTTTCAACCCAGGTAATTCCTCGTGACCGCCATGCCATGTATTTCTCCATCCTTGCGGTGGTTGCGAGTTCCATTGAGCGACTGGCCACGGAAATCAGGCATCTGCAACGAACTGAGGTGCTCGAAGTAGAGGAATATTTCTCACCGGGACAAAAGGGTTCTTCTGCCATGCCGCACAAGCGCAATCCGGTTCTCACGGAAAATCTTACCGGCCTCGCACGCCTGGTGCGCTCGGCTGCAGTCCCTGCCCTTGAAAACGTGGCGCTCTGGCATGAGCGTGATATTTCCCATTCGTCCGTAGAACGCGGCATTGGTCCGGACGCCACGGTGCACCTGGATTTTGCGCTCAAGCGCCTCACGGGCGTTATCGACAAGCTGCTGGTTTATCCTGAAAACATGAAGCGTAATCTGGACAGGCTCGGCGGCCTCATCCATTCCCAGCGCATTTTGTTGGCACTGACCCAAAAAGGCATGAGCCGCGAGGCCTCCTATGCTGCCGTGCAGCGCAACGCCATGCCGGTGTGGCGCGGAGAAGGCAATTTCCTTGATCTGCTCTTGAAGGACAAGGAAGTTTCCGCCCACCTCAAGCCTGCGGAACTCAAGGCGCTGTTCGATCTCGGCTATCACACCAAGCATGTGGATACGATCTTCAAACGGGTGTTTTCATAACTTGGTGTGGGGAATTACAGTTAAACTGTTGATATTGCTTAATTAAAATATATTTCTTCCAAATTTCCTTCTTGAGGTTGACCTTGCCTCTCGACTCTGGCGAGTTAACCTTCATGGACCTCATTACAGAAACAAAGGCTTTGACGGCGCTGTGCAAGGCGCTGGCGCATGAGAAATTCGTGACCGTTGACACGGAATTCATGCGTGAAACCACCTATTGGCCGGACCTTTGCCTCATTCAAATCGCGGGAAACGAAATCAACGGCCTGATTGATCCGATGGCGGAAGGCCTTGACCTCAAACCTTTCTTTGCACTGATGAATAACGAGAAGGTTTTGAAAGTTTTTCACGCGGCGCGTCAAGACGTGGAAATCATGGTGCATCTTTCAGGCACCGTGCCGCATCCGATTTTTGATACGCAAATTGCCGCCATGGTCTGCGGCTTCGGAGATCAGGTGAGCTATGAAGCCATTGTGCGCAAACTGGCCAAGGCCCAGATTGACAAGTCTTCGCGATTTACCGATTGGTCGCGACGCCCGTTAACTGAGAAGCAACTGACCTATGCCCTATCGGATGTCACGCATCTACGAACAGTCTATGAAAGACTGAAGCTTGAGCTTGATGCCAATGGCCGCGAACCCTGGCTTGCTCAAGAAATGGATATTCTGACCGCAATCGAAACCTACCGGACCGAACCGCAGGACGCCTGGAAGCGCGTCAAGGTCCGGCTCAAATCAAAAAAGCAGCTAGCGGTTCTCATTTCCGTGGCGGGTTGGCGCGAGCTGGAAGCGCAGGAAAAAAATGTGCCGCGTTCACGTGTGATCAAGGATGACGCGGTTGCAGAAATTGCAACGCAAATGCCGCAGACAAAAGAAGCGCTTGGGCAATTGCGGGCACTGCCGAGAGGAATG
>JAHFPK010000234.1 GCA_023266715.1 Hyphomicrobiales bacterium
CTTTCCCTGTTTGATTTTCAGGTTTTCAATAAGCGGAGCGTAGGTGCCCCAGTTCTTGTCACGCAGGAGATAGGCGATACCGCGCAGGACTTCGACGCCGCGATAGCGGATGTAGCGCAGTGCGCCATTGTCAAACATCGCAGTAACGGGGCCGGCAGCCAGTTCGCGGCGCTTGCCATCTGATACTTCCGTGCCAAAAAGCTTGATGGCGCGGCTTGGTTTTTTCTGGGCCATGGCTTTTTTCCTCCGGGTCAGATTACTTTTTCACTGTGCGGATCAATGACGATGGCACGCGTCATGTCAATATCGATGCTGATTTTCTCGCCGGGTTTGCTGACGTCACGGGACTCAAGCTCAGCGACAAGGCTTTTGCCTCCAAGTGGAAAGGTGACATGAACACGAGAGCCCGTGGGTTGCACCAGCTCGACTGTGACGGCAACCCGCGCATGGCCAATGGCAACGCTCTTGCCGGAAAGGGAGATATGCTGTGGCCGAATGCCAAGTATGACGGTTTGCCCCGTTTTTCCATCGCGCTTTCCACCGAGCACGAGTTTTTTTCCATCGGAAAGTTTCGCAGTGTTTCCGGAAAGTGTTGCCGGCAGGAAGTTCATCTTGGGGCTTCCGAGGAAGCCCGCCACGAAGTGGCTGGCAGGACGCTCGAACAGGTCGAGCGGCGAACCCAATTGCTCTATGATCCCGTCCCGCAGGAGCACGATGCGGTCGGCAAGGGTCATGGCCTCAATCTGGTCATGCGTCACATAGATCATGGTGCGGCCAAGCTCCTGATGCAGGCGCTTGATTTCAACGCGCATGTCGTCGCGCAATTGCGCATCGAGATTGCTCAGGGGCTCGTCGAACAGGAACAGGCGCGCGTCACGCACAATGGCGCGCCCGATGGCAACGCGCTGGCGCTGGCCGCCGGAGAGCTCGCGCGGCAGGCGTTGCAGCAATGGCCCGATACCGAGCATGTCAGCGGCATTGTTTACGCGCTTGTTGATTTCGGCGGTGGCAAATTTCCGTGCCCGCAGGCCGAAGGCGATGTTCTCAAACACATTCATGTAGGGGTAAAGCGCGTAATTCTGGAAAACCATGGCAATGTCACGGTCACGGGGCCTTGCCCATGTCACATCCTTGTTGCCGATTTCGATGGTGCCTTCGCTCGCCTCTTCAAGGCCTGCGATGGTGCGCAGCAAGGTGGATTTGCCGCAACCCGATGGCCCCACGAGCACCGTGAACTCTCCCGAGGGCACCTCAAGGTCTATGCCTTTTACGGCGTGAAAGCTGCCGTAGTATTTATGGAGACCGGTGATCTTCAAATCTGACATGATCTAACCTTTGACTGCGCCCATCGAGATGCCGCGCACGAGATAGCGCTGCATTGTGGCGACCGCGAAGAACACGGGAATGGTGCCGAGCACCGACATCGCAGCGATCTTGGCCCAGAAGTTGGATTGCCCGCCGAAGTAATGGGTGACCTGCACGGTGTAGGTGGCCACTTCCGTGCGCGTCAGAACGAGTGCGAAGAGGAACTCGTTCCAGGCGAAAACGAAGGTGAATACGGCAGTGGCAAAAAGTCCCGAGCGGGCCATCGGCATCACCACCTTCCACAGCACCGCCCAGCGCGAGCAACCGTCAACCAGCGCGCTCTCTTCAAGCTCAAGCGGAATGTCCTCGATATAGCCACGCATCATCCAGATCACATAGGGCAGGTTGAAAGCGGTGTAGAGCAGAATAAGCCCGAAGAAGGTATCGACCCAGCCGAAGAAAACATAAAGCAGGAAGACCGGAAACACGATGGCGACCGGCGGCATCATACGCTGCGATATGATCCATACGGCAAGATTTTCGCCACCGGTCTTGAAGCGCACCAGGCTGTAGGCTGCAATTGTGCCAAGGATCATCGCGATGAACGTTGATGCCGTTGCCAATATCAGGCTGTTGAGAACTGTCTTTGCATCGCCATCCTTGAAAAGCACCATGTAGTTGGAAAATTGAATGCTCTTGGGATACCACACGGGTGGAAATGCGAAGATCTCATCCGGTGTCTTGAAGGAAATGCTGAACAGCCAATAGACCGGAAACACAAAGATTATAACCAGCAGGCACGCCAAAATGTAGCGCAAGGTGAGACGGACAGTTTTGCGGCGATGAAAAGGAAGGGGACTCATTTGGCCAGCCCCATTCGTCTTATGGCCCATGTCACTACGACGGTCAAAATGACGATGACAAGAAATGCTATAGCAGCCGTATAGCTCGTTTCGAACTGCTTGAAGCCCTGCGCGTAGGTATAGACCGAGATGGTTTCAGTCATGGTGCCTGGCCCGCCCGACGTCAGCGCCCAGATGATGTCGAAGATGCGCACGAGATCAAGTCCACGGATCAGGATGGCGATGGCCATCACCGGCCAGATGGCGGGCAATACAATGCGCAGGAAAGTACGGGAGAACCCCGCCCCGTCAATTGCGGCGGCTTCAGTCTGGGACCTGTCAACATTTGAAAGGGCCGCAAGCAGGATCAGGAACATGAACGGCGTCCACTGCCAGATTTCACAGAAAATGATGGCGGGATAAACGAGGCGCGGATTGATTGTCCACAGCGCGGTTACCGGATGGCCGGCGAACCATCCGAGAATCTGATTGATGGGACCGAAGCGGTTATCGAACAACAGCCGCCATGTGGCGCCTGCAACGATTGGCGAGATGATGGTGGGCAACACCAGCAGAGATACAAAAATTTGGCGGCCCGGCATCTTCTCAAGGAAAAGATAAGCCATGGCGAGGCCAAGCAGCAGTTCGATGGGGAGCGCAATCACCGTAATCAGCAGCGTATGGCCAAGTGCCTCCCACAGGCGCTTGTCCTTGAACAGGTTTCCATAATTGTAAAGCCCGGCGAAAGAGGTGTCCGTGTCCATCATGTCGATGCGCATGAAGCTCACGGCCAGCGAATAGAACAAGGGGAACAGGCCCACAAGCAACAACAGGAAGATTGCTGGTGTCAGCAGCCAGTATCTGAAATTCCGGTCAGGATTGGCGCGAAGGGCAGTTGCAGCGGCCACGGGTTTTGATCCAATGCAGGTAGAAGAAAAGTCCCGTCCGGCTTCCCGGACAGGACCATGATGATAGCCGAAACTACATTTTTGGATAGGCTCCCGACTTCGCCGCCCAGTCGGCATAAACCGCCTTCTGCTTGTCGACGCCGATCTTTTCGGTGATGGCGTCCCATTCGCCGGCTGCCGCATCGAGGATCGCCTTCGGATCCTCGCCCGCCCACAGCTTGGACACCGACTGGCGCAGCACTTCCTCGTACTTGTCAGTCTGCAGGAGCGACAAGTCGAGCAAGCCGTTGTTGGCACCGGCTTGCAGCGCCGCGAGATAGTCCTTCGCATCCGGCCACAGGGCAAGATATCCCGGGTCGGTGAAGTGCGAGTCGCGGAACGGATCACGCAGCGCGTAAGGCAGTTTCACGCGCTCGAGGCTGACCGCTTCGCTGTTCAGCCACTGGATGAACAGATAGGCGGCTTCCTTGTTCTTGGACCCCGATGACACCGACAGGCAGAAGCCTGCCGCCAGCTCCGGATGTCCGCCCGGCGGCATGGCATAGCCGACCTTGCCGGCGATCGTTGATTTCGGCACCCAACTCATGACTTCCTGGTCCGTGCCATAGCTTGCGGCCCAGCGGCCATAGGGCGGCCACGACACGGTCATCGCCGTCTGCCCTTGCAGGAAGCCGGCGAGGTTCTCAACGAAGCCCCACTGTTCGACGCCCGGAGGCCCAAACTTGTTTTCCGCCAGCCAGTCGGTGAAGACCTTAACGCCCGCATCGGAGTTGATGGTGGCTTTCATGGTTTCGCCGTCGAAGAACTTGCCGCCTTCGGTGCGGAAGCGCTCCTGGAACATGAAGTTTCCATATCCGGATTCACGGAAGAAGGCGGCACCAAAAGTCTTGCCGCCGGTGAATTCGGTGATGAAGGCGCCGACCTGATCGAAGTCCTTCCATGTGGTTGGCGGCACTGGCAGATCCTGGCCAAACTTCTCCTTGTATGCGGCCTGCAGCGCCGGGTCGCCCAGCACATCCTTGCGATAGTACATCACAAACACGTCGCCATCATCGGGGAAGCCGTAGATCTTGCCGTTCACCATCATCTGGTTATCGCGATAGGTAGGAGCGATCTTCTGCAACTCGTCGCGGTAGGCATATTTGTCGACGAAGGGATCGAGAACTTCGAGGGCGCCCGCGTTGGCGAGGTCGGGCATCCAGGCCGGAATGACGTTAAGCGCGTCATAGGCGCCGGCACCTGACCTGAAATCCTGCATGATCTTCGTGAACATTTCGGCCACCGGAACCTCGACCACCTTGACGTCGATGCCGGTGAGCTCCTTCCATTTGGGGCCGGAGAAGTTGAGCGGATCAAGCGACTGAAGGCCCGCTTCCCACACAATGCTGATCGTCTGTCCCTTGTATTGCTGCGCCGCCTTAACGGCGATGTCGGCCGCGGATTCGGCCCAGGCCGGCCGCGTGAATGTTCCGGCAAACCCGGCCGCGAGGCCGATCTTGCCAAGGTCGCGTCTTGTTACCATGTCTTCCTCCCAGTTTTGAATGGCCGCATAAAGCTGCCATTCCTGTATCTCCGCATTGTTGCGGAGAATTTCTACGATTTGAATCGCTTGCCGTAAGTCTCCAGTTTGGATTTAAAGCGCGCTCGTTCAAGGACATCGCGATTGACAACACCACGGGGCATCCGGCCATGCTGCACCTCAAGAACA
>JAHFPK010000235.1 GCA_023266715.1 Hyphomicrobiales bacterium
AGCAGCGCCCACGCTTTGCAATTTCACCGAAGAGGTGATCATCGACCAGCCATTGGTCACCGGATCGATCAAGATCAATCCCTACAATACCTACACGCTGCTGCCCGCATCGATGCACCTTGAGCCGCCCGTGGACTTTTGGGTCGATCAGCCCGCGACGGCAATCGAAAACAGTTTCATCACGCAGCAGGTGACGCAGACCGTCATGCACCGCGCCACCGGGCGGCGCGCGGGCACCGACGTGGTGATCACCGAACGGGAACAAATCTCGGTCGATGACGTGCTCACGTCCGACGCCGTGCTGCTGTCAACCTTCATGCGGCAGATCGAGGTCAACTTCAAAATTGAAGGCTTCGGCAACGGCGAAGACCTCGATGTGTTGCTCTTCGGCGGCGTCGATGTGCTGCCTGTCGCGCCGATCTCTGCGGACGTGAACGGCGAGATCGAGGCGAGCTTTGATATTCCCGCCAACATGCCCACGGGCCGCGTTCTGGTTTATGCGGAAGGCTCTGGCGGCAGCAAGGCGCAGGCGCTCTTTGTCTCCAATGGTTATTATGATCTCGAAACCATCCAGCGCGTGACCACCATCACGCGCCTGATCACCCGCGATGTGACGGTGACCACGGCCCCGCCCAACACGGGCGGCGGCGGGCAGGGAGGCAACGGCGGCAGCAACAAAGACCCCGTTTCGCAATCCTTCACGCTCACCGAGGCGCGCCACATCGCTGGCATCAATGTGAAGTTCGCCGCCTTCGGCGTGAAGACCAAGGGCATCCTCATCGAGGTGATGCGCACCGAGCATGGCCTGCCTTCGGGCGAAGTGTTGGCGCAGGGCTTCATGGCCGACCTCACGCCATACGCTGTCGGTGATTGGGTTCCAGTGCGTTTTGCCATCCCGTTTTTCATCCCTGCCGAGATCGAGCATTGCTTCGTGATCCGCACCGATGATGACGATCATGCGATGTCGCTCGCTGGCATCGGCGAGTTTGATGCTGCGGCACAGGCTTTCGTTGGCGCGCAACCCTATGCCATCGGCTTGCTGGCTTCGTCCTCAAATTCGAATGCGTGGACCGCGCATCAAACGCAAGACCTCACCTTCCAGATCGTGGCGGCTGTCTTCTCGACCACCAAGATCATCAATTTCGGCAATTTCACGCTGTCGCAGGCATCTGACATTTCGGTGCGCGCGGGCGTGTTGCTGCCGACCGCCGACACCAATTTGGAGTTTGAGATCACGCGGGCCGATGCCTCAACGCAACGCCTGCGGCCCAATCAGAATTGGGAACTCGATGAGTATGTGTCCGAGATTGTCGGGCTCAAGGCATATCTCTCCGGCACCTCGAAGGTCAGCCCGGTGCTTTACCCCGGCCTGCTTCTTGTGGCTGGCGAACTCGCCGCGTCGGCAACCTATGTGTCGCGCGCCTTCCTGATGGGCACCACCGTGCGGCTCTCGTCCTTCATGAAACTGCTGCTGCCTGCGGGCAGCGACGTGGCGGTGGAGTTCGACAAGGTGGATGACACGTGGCTCGATGCCGACATCGAGACCACGGACATTCTCAACCTTGGTTGGATCGAGCGTGAGTATCGCTATGACAGCATCACCGCAACGCAGGGGCGCTTGAAAATCACCCTTGAGGGCACGCCTGCGGCGCGGCCCTCAATCCAAGACCTTCGCGCCGTCTCGATTTAGGAGTGAAACATGCCCACGCCCGTCACACCGAACCGCAACTATCCGAATGTCGATCCGGCCAACTTCCTCGATGAGGACGTGCTGCGCCTTGTCGATGCGGTGGACATGATTGATCTTGATGTCGCGGCGCTCTTCACCGCCGTGGCGGGCAAGGCCGCAACGGTTCACGGTCACGCGCAATCGGACATCACCGGGCTGGTCTCCGATCTCGCTGGCAAGGCGGCGGCGGGGCATACGCATGCGCTGGATGATCTCTCCGATGTGAACACGTCCGGCGCTGCGAGCGGACATTTTCTGCGTCTCTCCGGTTCGGCATGGATTTCGGTTGAGTTTGCCGCGTCGATGATTGCATCGGGCACCATCGACATGGCGCGGTTGGCATCGCATCTCGCCGTGTCGGCACTCAACGCGGCCTACGCTGCGGCCTCGCATACCCATGCGCAGTCCAACATCACGAATTTGGTCGCCGATCTGGCAACCCTCACGGCAGGCATTGCCGCGAGCCTTGCGAAGGCGGGCGGCACCATGACTGGCCCAATCGACATGGCGGATCAGGAGTTGGTGCGCCCGAAGGTCAAGGATTATTCGATGACCTTGAACGCGCGCGGCTCGATCTCCGGCGCGCAGGATTTCAATTACACGGCGGGCAATTTCGTCACTGCGACCATCACGGGGGCCACGCAAATCTCGATCACCAATCCGCCTGCCACGGGCAGCGCGGGCGCGATGGTGATGCAACTCACCAATGGCGGCGCGGGTGCAATCACGTGGCCCACGGGCACCAAGTGGGCTGGCGGCATTGCGCCATCGCTCACCGTGTCGGGCGTTGACGTGCTGATCTTTACCACCATCGATGCGGGCACCACGTGGCGCGCGGCTCTCTCCATGAAGGACAGCAAATAAAATGTTCATGCAGGAAGTCCTTATGTCGGCAGGGCAGCGCACCGATCTCATCGGCGTGCTGCAATCGCTCGGTCTTACCACCAACTTGAAAATCGCCCTCGATGCTGCCGATCAGACCAGCTATGTGAGCGGCCAGACGTGGCTCGATATGTCGGGGCAGGGCACCGACTTCTTCCTCGGGGTTGACGGCAGTGCGACAGCGACCGATCCCACTTTCAACGCCAAGGCCGTGGCAGGTGCCATGGACTTGCGCGGATGGTTCGGCCTCGATGGCGGCGATAACCTCCGATATGACAGCGCCATCGAAACGTGGATGGACGCCCTTCACAAAGACAACGCCGTCTTCACGATTTGCATGTGGGTTTATCTGGGGGCTGGCGGCGCTGCCACTGGCTTGTTCGGGACGCGCGGCAGCACCACAACTGGCAACGGCATGTTGTTTGCGCTGACTGCGGCAGATGTCTTGCAGTTCATGGTGGGCAACGGCACCGCCGAGCCGCTGACCATCGTCTCAACCGCTGTGGTGCCCATCGGCGAGTGGGCGTTTGTCGCCATCGGCCTGAATGAGGCGACGGGTGCCAATGGTGCCGATCTCGTGATCAACGGCACTGCCGAAAGCAAGACCTCAACCTATTCGTCGCCTGCTTCCGGCACTGCGGCATTCAATCTTGAGATCGGCGCTTTGGGCAACGGAGTGAGCCGCATGCCTGCCGGGAGCCGCATCGCCATGGTGGTGGCGTGGGGTGGCACGCGCCTCACTGCCGCAGAGATCAACAGCATCTATCTGGCAACCAAGGAGCGTTTCGATCCCACGCCCGGCAGCTTCGCGGCAGCCATCAAAAGCCTCGGCCTCGATGGCTCGCTGAAATCCTGCTTCGACGCTGGCGACATTCAATCCTATCGCGCCAATGACCAGATCATCGAAGACACCTCGCCGTTGCGCTTTCACGATTTCTATGTGGGTGCCGATGGTTCGGTGACGGCAACCGACCCGACCTTCCACGGCGTGGCGGGTGCGCTCACGGGCGAAGAATACTTCACGCTCGATGGCGGTGACTTCTTTCGCCTTGCCGCTGCGGCGAACCCGACATGGGTTCAAAACCTTCACAAGAACAATGCTAAGTTCACGGCGGCATTTTGGGTTTACTTCAACACATCCACCGGAGTTATCAGTCTCTTTGGCACGCGCGGCGTGGCCACCGCCAACACCGGGATGATGATTTACAAGGGCGCTGGCGTCCAGAATATGGCCCTTCAAGTCCAGAACGCGGGCGCGAGCGCCTTTGGTGGCGGCACTGGCTTCGGCACGGTGGCCAATGGCCGCTGGAACTTCGTGATGATGTCCATGGATGAGGCAAATTCCCTCATCAGGTGGCTCACCAATTGGAGTTACGAGATTTACAGCGCCAGCTATAGCAGCCCCTCTTCCGGCAACGCATCGTTCTTGGCGGAGGTCGGCGCTTCCGGCAACGGCGTCACCCCGTTTGAAAGCGGCGGACGGATCGCCGTCGCGGCGATGTGGGAAGGTTCGGCGTTGTCGAACGTAGCCATGTGGGATTTGTATCTCGCCACCTTCCAGCGCTTCCGTCCAGACACGCCCACCACACTCTATGACGTTCTCCAAAGTCAATCCTTGCTGACCGGATGCAAGCTCTGCATCGATGCTGGCGATGCCGCGTGCTACGGCAGCGCGGCGGCGTTCATCACTGATCGCAGCGCGTATGGTCTCAACATCAATCGAGGTTCGACCTATCTTGCCAGTTCCGAGCCGACCTTCCGTGGCAGTTACGGCGGCAAAAGCTATAAGGAGTATTTCAGCTTTGACGGCGCTGATTGCTTCCAAGCGGCCAGCGACACTTTTTTCCGGCAATTGCATTATGACGGCGCGCGCTTCACGCTTTGCGGATGGTTCTTCGTTGACCGGAAATCGGCCTTCCAAGGGCTTTGGGGCACGGGCGGAGACACAAACACCCACCACGGCTTCCGCGCAGTGCTTTACAACGATGGCACGGTTGAACTTGTCGTGATGCGCAATAACGCCACGCCGACCTTGAACCCGCGCAGCACCCCGCTGGAATACAATTACGGCTGGAACTTTATTGCCATATCGCTTGATGAGCCTGCGGCCACGGGCTTCTTTTACATCAATGGCGGCACCGACACCTTCGT
>JAHFPK010000236.1 GCA_023266715.1 Hyphomicrobiales bacterium
GTCTTCCACGGGGAGACCGCCACAATGAACCATAAATACGTAGTATTCTGGCCTCCCAAGCTGGGATTTTTCCTGCAACAACGAACGCCGCAATCGAGAGTATCAGCCAATAAAACGCTATGGTCCTAGACGTGTTGCGGGGACAGGGATTCTAGGACCATAGACTTGTGTGGGTTGTCATATGTGCGGGGGACAACCGGTTCTATAACTCGCTGCCCAAGAATTAGTTCCATGGGGAATCTCGTGACGGCCGCCAGGAATTCTGAGTTCCAACCTAACCTGAAGGAACGAGGCAGGGTTTCGCTTTTCCGCTGTAGGATTTATACGTGCCCGTTACTTTGTTGAATGAGACGTACTTTGCTGCACAATACTCATTCCATGCGACTGATCCCGGAGCTAGGAGCGGAATCCTTTTTCGACGCGGAGTCTCCCGTGTTGGCGTGGTCACCACTTTCTTGATTACTTTTTCGGCGCTTTTGTCGGAACCAACGGGTGTGTATTGCGTCATGCAGGAACTATACGCATTGCGGTAACTCGTCTGCCACTTGTCCACATCATTCGTTCTGCCATCGGCATAATCCCTGCCAAATAGCGCGCAATAGGTCTGAGCGTCCGCGAGAACACGAGTCGATACACCGCTCAATACACACACCGAAATCAACACACAAAAAATACGCATTACATTATTCCTTGAATTGCCGTTAGAAATTTCAAAGAACGAACGTGGCGAATTATGTATTTTAGTACTTTATGCTTGTTACATCAATGGGTTGGAGTCCCGAGTCTTAAGAGGCGGGAGGTTATTTCCCCGAACTACTATGTGATTCAACTGCGGCAACCGCTCAACAGTCTAAAGTTTCATGATGCTGCAACTGACAACCTGTGCTAGTTTTTCCATATTAGGGGAGCGGGCCACATGGGAACTGACGTTTCTTTAAAGTTGGGCCTTTTGTTACTCTTGAGCGGTTGCGCTTCGAGTTCTGCAGATATTGTTCCGTCCTAC
Organism: Hyphomicrobiales bacterium; assembly: GCA_023266715.1. Lineage (GTDB taxonomy): Bacteria > Pseudomonadota > Alphaproteobacteria > Rhizobiales > Aestuariivirgaceae > Aestuariivirga. The sequence continues at coordinate 1,004 of JAHFPK010000236.1, forward strand.
GTTTCGCCACTGAACTATCAATCCTATGACTGCGAACAACTAACAATGGAGGCCTAGCGTGTTTCGCAACGGGCTGCGGTGGCATCCGGTCAACAGGATAAGGCCAGGACCGGTGATAAAGTCGCAACGACTGTCGGCGTCGTTCTATTTTGGCCAGCACTTTTCTTTCTTGATGGCGATGAGCCGAAAGCTGACGAGTTGGCGCAGCTAAAAGGACAAATGGATGCCATTGAATCCGCGTCAATTCAAAAGAAGTGCCGTATTGAATTTCAACAGAAGTAATTAAATTACCGTGCAAAAATAGCGGGAGATAACAATGATGCACAAAATGAACCCAGGCACCACGAGCACTAGACCAGAAACGCCTGATACGTTAGCCTAATGCAGTTGGCCATCGAACTGATGGTAAGCGACGATTTCCCTAGCGAGTTTCATCATGGATCAAATCAAATTGACCGGCGGCGTGGATCTCTTGGGAAGGCTGCTGTTGGCCGCTCTCTTTTTGATCGATGGCTGGTCGATCATTAACGACTACGGCGCGGCGTCGGAATATCTCGCACAGTTTGGCGTGCCGCCCCTCTTGCTGGCTCCGGCACTGGTGCTTCAGGTGGGCGGTGGCCTGCTCGTTGCCGTTGGGTGGAATACCCGTCTGGCAGCCCTTGCATTGTCGTTGTTTTGTATTTCGACTGCGCTCATTTTTCACAACCAATTCGGCGACTCAAACGGGGAAATCCAGTTCTGGAAAGATTTGGCAATCGCCGGCGGCTTTCTCGTGCTTGCCGCCAATGGTGCGGGAGCTTTTTCTCTCGATTCCCATCTGAGAAAAACAACGGTGTGAATCCAAAGCAATGAACGGATTGCGGCGGCATCACCAACTCAATGCCGCCGCGCTATCGCTCGGAAATAGTCCTATTCCTTGATCACGTGCCAGACGCCGCCCTTGCCGTCGCCGGTGGCGTCGCCCTTGGCCTTATCACCCTTGAAGAAATAGACGGGCTTGCCGTCATAGGTCCATTGCATCGTGCCGTCGGTGCGGGCCGCCAGCTTCCAGTCGTCGGGCATTTTTTCGTCAGCCGTGCCCACATAGGGCGGCCAGTTCACGGCGCAATCGTCATAACAACTCGATTGGTCGCCTTTGTCCTTGTCAAAGACATAAAGCGTCATGCCGTTCTGGGCGGTGAGCATTTCGGCACGGGCGCCAACGGCGGAAATCATCAAGACAGCGATCACGAGCGCGCTGCGCTTCAAAGTGGTAGTCATGGGAGTCTCCTTGTTTTTGGTTCCCCAAAACGGGGGTGGGCAGGATCAAGCCGGGCCAAACGCCCCGCTCCCGCCTCTACATCTCCTTACGGTGGCCAGCACCGCCGCGGATCACTTCGGCAATGATTGATTTATATCAATGACAGTCACCGAATTTGTGGACAACCTCCAAAGTCATGGCGATTGGCCAAACTGATGGAGAGTTTCATGTTTAAAGTGAATATTACGAAGTCTTGCCTAGTTGCCTTGGCTTTGGCCGCGGCATCTTCCGTCCCGGCTTTTGCCGATGCGGTCGTAAAAGTATCGCTCTGGGACAAGGGCGGCATGATGGATATGAGCAAGAACATGGGCATGGGCATGGGCATGAAAGGCAACATGAAAATGGCCATCATGGGTATTGACGTCGACCAAAAGAACGTGCCGGCGGGCAAGGTCACCTTTGATGTCAACAATGCATCCAAGGAAACAATCCATGAAATGATTGTTACCCCCGTCGCCAACGCCGATGCCGTTCTGCCGTATAACGCCAATGAGAATCGCGTGGAAGAAGATACGGCCGGCGATCTCGGCGAGGTTTCCGAACTTGAACCTGGAAAATCCGGGACGCTCTCAATTGATATGAAGCCCGGGACCTATCTTCTCTACTGCAATGTGCCGGGACATTTCATGGCAGGCATGTGGACCGTCCTGACGGTGCAGTAGGGATCTCAGGCACTGCCAATGAACAGGCCGGTGAGGAAGACCAGAAATCCGCCCACCGCAATCTGGAATGCCGCTTTCAGGAATGGCGTGTCCATGTATTTATAGCGGATCCATGAAATGGCCCAGAGCTCGATGAACACGATGACGATGGCAAGGCTCGTGGCCGTTTTGAAATCGGTTATGAGATAGGGCAGCGTATGGCCAAGCCCGCCAACGGCGGTCATGATGCCGGCAGCCAGGCCACGGATTGTCGGGTGCCCGCGGCCCGTAAGCTTGCCATCATCGGAGAGGCCTTCGGCCAGCCCCATGGAAATGCCGGCGCCCACCGAGGCCGCCATGCCCACCAGGAATGTGGCCCAGGTATTGCCCGTGGCAAAGGCCGCGGCAAAGAGCGGTGCGAGCGTTGAAACCGAGCCGTCCATGAGCCCCACAAGGCCGGGTTGAATGACCTGCAACAGGAAGAGGCGGCGGCGCGTCTCGCCCTCTTCGATTTTAGCATCCGCCGTCACGTGCTGGTCGCCAAGCCGCGCGGCAAGCGACTCGTGGGCCTTTTCGGCTTCCGCCAATTGAGCGAGAAGCTTGGCAATTTGCGGGTCCTTGCTGTGCGCCGCTGCCTGTTTGTAAAAGCGGTAATTTTCCAGCTCGATGACTTCGGCCCGCTTGCGCATCGCATCGATGTTGAGCTTGCCGATCATCCAGGCGGGCTTGTGCTTCACAAATCCAAAGATATCGCTGCGCCGGATCAGCGGAATGAAATCACCGAATTTCTTTTGGTAGAGATCAGTGAGCCAGCGCCGGTGTTCATGTTCTTCCTCCGACATTTCCATGAAAACCTTGGCGGAAGCCGGGTAGGACTGCATCAGGGCGTTGGCAAAACCCGAATAGGCGCGGGCATCGTCATCCTCGCTCGAAATGGCAAGGGCAATGATTTCCTGTTCGGTCAGATCGGAGAAACTTTTCAATTTGAGCCTCTGAAACGTTCATTAGAATAATTCTAATTTATAGTCCAGCCTGAAACATCCCGTTAACCCCGCCCTTGATATGGTCGCCCCTTCAATGGGGTCTGTTGCCATGAGTGAAATATCAGCCCTGCCGCTGCAGGGTCGTCTTTCGGAGACAATAGCGCATCTCGTTCACGGCATTCGCTCTCATGCGGTGCTCTATATCTTTGCGGTTTTCGTCTGTCTGGTCTCGGTAGCGGAATCCCTTTGGCTTGGCCTTCCCATTGATCTCCAGATGGTGACCATATTTACCGGTCCGGTTCTCATGCTTCTCGGCGGCATGATATTTTTTGGGCTCGTGCTTGAGCTCATTCGGCTGAACCGGGCAAATTACCCCGGCAGTGCCATTGCTGGCCTCTGGTTCAAACTGCGCGACGATTATCTGGCACCTCAGCGCGTTGCCAATTCAATCCACGCTTTCCTCTTCATGACGCTCTATATGGTGGGCTTCTCTTTTATCAAGAAAGCAATCCCGCTTGCTGTGCCCTTTGCCTGGGATGAAACCTTCATGCGGTGGGATCAGATGCTGCATTTCGGCAGACAGCCCTATGAATGGCTGGCCCCTGTGTTGAACGTGCCCTGGATCACCTACCTGGTGAACATCAATTATAATACCTGGTTCTTTGTGATGTTCACCTGCTGGTATTGGCAGGGTTTTGGAGCCAGGGATACGGCGCTGCGCATGAGCTTTCTTTTGGGTTTTACGCTTACCTGGTTCGTGGGCACCAGCGTCTTGGGTACAGTCTTTTCTTCCGTGGGGCCCTGCTTCTATGGCAGGCTTTT
>JAHFPK010000237.1 GCA_023266715.1 Hyphomicrobiales bacterium
CTTGCGCAAAAGCGCGTGAATAAAGTGTCCGACGTGGTTAACGAGGGCGACCTCGTGAAGGTCAAGCTTTTAGGGTTTGATAACCGCGGCAAGGTTCGCCTGTCGATGAAGCAGGTTGACCAGGTGACCGGTGAAGACCTGTCAAAGCAACAGTCAGAAGCCGCACCAGCAGAAGAAGCTGACGCCTCGTAAATTTGCATTTTTACTTGAAAGGGCGCGGGAGAAACCTCGCGCCTTTTTTATGTGGTGTTCCATCATTCCAAGATGATTTCATCTTTGTCTGATGAGCTTATCTGCGCTTAAATGGGCGCATGCATGATCTTGTCATGATTCCCGCTCTTGGCTGTGATGGCAGGCTCTATGCCGAGATAGAGCCGCGGCTTTCCGATGTGGTTAAACCAGTCTCGATTGTTGTGGACAAGGACGTGATGGCGGATTGCGTGCAGCAGGTGTTGGAGCAGGCAGCGGAAAATTTCATCATTCTGGGAACATCCTTTGGTGGCCGGGTGGCACTTGAAGTGGCCTTTGCCGCTCCTCAAAGGATTCAGGGCCTTGTGGTTATTGGGGCCGGAGCTGGCGTTGCGGCAGATCCATCTGCGGGTTTCAGGCGCGCGGAGAGATTGCGTGGGGCCGAGTTTGAAAAAGTGGTCGCGGAAATGGCTGACATGGTTTCCCATCTGCCGGGACCTCGCGGGAATGCAACGCGCGAGTCATTCATCACCATGGCGCATGAGATGGGTGGCGCATTGATGGCACGGCAATCGGAGGCATTGGCCAAACGCGTTGATCTATGGCCAAGGCTGGGCGAAATCACCTGTCCGTCGCTTATGCTGTGGGGCCGTGAAGATCAGTTCTCAGCTGCGGCAGAAGGATTAAAACTCTCAACCGCCTTGCTCCACGGACGCTATACGGAAATTTCCGAGTGCGGGCATTTTCCAAGCTTGGAAGCGCCTGAGGAAACCGCCGATATCCTGTTGTATTGGTTGCTCGACGCCAAACTTATTTAAGGCTGATTAGGTATTCGGCGATGGCGTCGATATCGCTTTGCGGAAGCTTCGACATGTTGATTTGCACCTGCCTCATGCCGCCTGAAGCCATGTTTTCATAACCGAATTCCTCACCGAATTGCAGGGCGGTGGCCAAATCCTTCTTATCTTTGTAACGACTGCGCTCAAGAAGACTGCGCATGCCTGGCACTTTGCCTTGCCCTTCCGGATGGGGTCCGCCTGCGAAAAGGCGGCTTTCATCACGCACCATGATCAGATTTCGCGGCGTGTGGCATTCGCCGCAATGGCCGGGGCCATTCACCAGATAGGAGCCGCGATTCCACGCGACTGTCTGGCTGCTATCGGGTTTCCAGGGGGTGGTGTTGAGGCCCAGAAATTTCCATAGACCCAGTCCCCGGCGCAAGAGGAAGGCAATAGGTATATCAGCATCGCGCTTTGGAGAAGTGACAGGCTTCAAACTCATGAGATAGGCTTTGATATCCAGAACATCGCCAACGGGCATGGCTGCGTAGGAAGTATAGGGGAAAGCCGGAATGAGATGCTGACCGGATTTTGATATGCCGCGTTGCATGGCGTTGACGAATTCGAGGTCTGACCAATTTCCGATGCCGGTTTGGGTGTCCGGTGTGAGGTTGGGGGGATAAAGAATGCCGATGGGAGTTTTGAGGGGAGCGCCACCGCTGGGCAAGCTCGGATCAAATCCCGCCTGTTTGGGGTCGGGCTTGTGGCAGGACATGCAGCCGCCGGCGTTAAACAGAATTTCGCCATTTGCGAGGTTGGCGGTGTAGGCGGATAAGGCGGAAAGTGGCCGTGGCGCGCTTACAAGCCAAAACGCGCTGAAGCCCAGTACTGCGAGCAGTGCCAGACCCCAGAGGTTTCGTTTCGAAACTAATTTCAGGCTGATTTATCCCTTAGGACGACGGAATTTTTCGTGGCAACCCCCGCAAGCCGCACCAACGGCAGGAAATGCTGCCTTGAAGCCTGCCTCGTCGGTGGTTGCTGCCAGATTGCTAAAGGCTTTTTCCATAGCTTCGCCAGCTGCCTTGAAACCCTCGGGATCACTCCAGATTTCTGCCTTGGCAAACGTTTCAACAGTTTCGCCCTTGGCGCTGTCTGGCGCGAAGAGCTCAATATCCTTAACTGCCTCCCACGTTGCATTCACAGCGTCAAGACTGGCTTTGACGGCGGCGGCATCATAGGGAGCTTCCCCCTTCATGATAGCTACCATGGGACCCAGCGCTTTGGCGCGCTCCTTCATCCAGTTCTGGCGGGCCTTGATTACATCGTCCGCGGCGGCGTAGGCGAGAGTTATGCCAAGGCTTAGCACAAGGGCTCCGGCAGAAATGGACTTGAACAGTTTTTTGGAAAGCATCGTTCATCTCCTGGGGTTGTGAGGGGGTAGGGCAAGAATGGGCAACATTTCATGTTACGTCAATTTGTCCAGTGCTGGATCATCACGAACCCGTGATTATTTTTGGCACATGAATTTCAAATGAACACCCACTTGGGGCGTCGTTCAGGCCGGACAGTTTAGGGTTTCCTTAGGTTGAATGCTTTAAGATCGAAATCCAAGGGAAGTGGAATAACAAAATGTTGAATGACCAGCCGAGCACACAAACGAACCGCACAACGCGAGCCAAGAAGTTGAGTCCTGAGCTCAACGAATTTTTGCACATGCTTGATGCACTCGAAGTCCAAATGGGCAGCCACGAGACAACTGCGCCGCAAACGCGCTGATCGAGTTTAGAAGACTATATAGTCCCCGCCTTGGCCGCCGTGGCCCAGGCATTTGCGATGGTAAGCAATTCCTGAACCATCTCACGTGTTGCGCTTCCCCTTTCAATTTCCACCGCTTTTTTCTCCAGTTCAGCAGCTTCAAAATTACGGGCGAGGCCCTTCAATGCATGGGCGCAGCGGCGGGTGGTTTCAGCGTCATTGGCTTCGAAAGCGGCAGCCGCAGCATTGGCATAGTGAACGCTTTCCGTAGCAGCCAAGGTCATGAGTTTTACCCAGGTTCCCCTGGGCAAGGTGGCGCGCAGACCGGTGAGAATTGAGCCTTCTTTGGCGGATTCGACGCGAACAGGCGTCATGTCCTGCTTTGAACCCAAAACACCCCTGATGGCGCGGTGAAGCTCGTTGCTGTTGGCGGGTTTTGGCAGGGCATGATCGAAGGCATCGCGCCAATGGGAAAACTCAGTGGAATCGGCCAGAAACGCCGACAATGCGAGAATGGGGGTTTTCGAGGTCCTGCCCCCAAGGGCGCGAATTCCGCGGGCTGCCGTCACGCCATCCATCACCGGCATTTCAATATCCAGCAGGATGACGTCGTAGGAGGATTTTTCAGCATAGCGCAGGGCGAGTTCGCCATCTTCCACGGCATCAACCTCAAGCCCCATGCGCTTCAACATGGCGGTTGTCACAATTCTCGACGCGGTGGAATCCTCGGCATAGAGAACGCGGGGTCTTGTACCGTCGGCATGTTTGGAAAATTTTTGATCGAGGCGCAGATTATGACTGGCAACGGCGGCAACGGACATTTTAATTTTCTGCACTCTGAATCAAGATACGGACGCAGAGTAGTGGGGCAATTCTTGTTGAATGGTATTTATTGCCGTTAACTTGTTGCTATGACTAACGGGAGATTAACCGGTCCCAATCTGAATCACTTCGTTCCAAACATGCGGTCCCCCGCATCGCCAAGGCCAGGCACGATATAGCCATGGGAATTTAGATGACTGTCAACGGCGGCGGTATAGATTTGCACATCCGGATGTTCCTTGGTGAAACGCTCAATGCCTTCAGGGGCTGAAAGCAGACAGACCAGGCGAATGTCCTTGGCGCCTTTCTCTTTCAATCGCGTAATGGCAGCAGAAACGGAATTGCCGGTGGCCAGCATGGGGTCCACCACAATTACCCGGCGCTCGGCGATATCCACTGGAACCTTCATGTAGTATTCGACGGGCTGAAGCGTATCGGGATTTCGGTAAAGGCCGATGTGGCCGACGCGGGCCGAGGGCATGAGATCAAGCATGCCTTCGAGGAGGCCGTTGCCGGCCCGGAGAATGGACACGATCACCAGCTTCTTTCCCTTGAGGATCGGAGCTTCCATTTCGGCCACGGGCGTTTCGATGGTCTGCGTGGTCATAGGCAAGTCGCGGGACACTTCATAGGCCAGCAGCAAGCTGATCTCACGCAGGAGCTGGCGGAACACGGCGGAGGGCGTGTGCTTGTCGCGCATCAGGGTGAGCTTGTGGAGCACGAGGGGATGATCCACGACGGTCAGGTTTTTCGACAGCTTTGAGGTGGACATTGGGTTGCTCCTTGAATTTCACCTTTCATTTCGACGAACTCGGCGGCAAACTCAAGGCCAGCCGACAATTCATCCACGGCTTTGGCTTGATTGTGGCTCTGGACCCTCCTATATGCGTAACGCTTTTTGTTACAAAAGAGAATAATTATGACGCGGACCACAAAACCCATCGCCGCAGGCACCTATATTGGCCATGTGCACCTGAAAGTTTCGAATATCCAGCGGGCGCTGGATTTCTATTGCGGGGTGCTGGGATTTGAGCTGCAGCAGAAGTTTGGCGATCAGGCGGCGTTTATTTCGGCGGGCGGTTACCATCATCATTTGGGCATGAACACCTGGGAAAGCCTTGGTGGTTCACCGCCGCCGCCGGGCACCACGGGGCTTTATCACACGGCTATCCTTTATCCGACGCGGGCCGATCTG
>JAHFPK010000238.1 GCA_023266715.1 Hyphomicrobiales bacterium
TGCCCGGCAATTGAACCCCTTGCGAACCGGGCCTTGCAGGCGTATATAGCTCCCAACTTAAGTTCACTCGCAAAATTTTGAGAGTGGGTTCCGCACCGGGGCCCGCTTTTTTTGTTGCCTTGAGACATGATGGATACGACGCGATTATCACGTGAAACCGGGCCTGCTTTGCGGGTAGCGGCGCTTGTGGAGCCCGTGCTGGACAGCATGGGTTTCAGGCTGGTGCGCGTGAAGCTGTCCGGCTCGACCTTGCAGATCATGGCGGAGCGGCCTGATGGCACGTTTTCCATTGATGACTGCGAGCAGTTCAGCCGGGCCATTTCGCCGATGCTGGATGTGGCTGACATTGTTTCAACACGTTACCAGCTTGAAGTCTCCTCACCCGGCATTGACCGGCCCCTGGTGCGCCATGAGGATTTTGAGCGCTGGGCTGGCCATGAGGTGAAAATTGAAATGGCCGTGCCGGTTGCAGGGCGCAAGCGTTTCAAGGGCAATCTTGAAGGGGTGACTGACGGCGAAGTGCGGCTTTTCATCGAAAACCCGGAAGGCGGAAAAGAGCCCCTGCTGATCGGTGTCCCTTTTGCCGATATCGGCGATGCGAAGCTCACCCTGACCGATGAACTGATTGAAGCGGCCCGCGCCAAATTGCCTGCAAAGGCGCTTGCCGATGGCAGTGAATGGACTGAAGAGACAACAGAAGTTTCCGAAAACGGGAGAATTGAAAATGGCTGAACCAGCAGTAAGTGCAAACCGGCTTGAGCTTTTGCAAATTGCCGATGCGGTGGCGCGCGAAAAGGTGATTGATAAATCCATTGTGCTGCAGGCCATGGAAGAAGCGATCACGCGTGCAGCGAAAGCCCGCTACGGCGCTGAAAACGAAATCCGCGCCGAGATTGATCCGAAGTCTGGCGAGATCAGGCTGAACCGTTTGCTGCTGGTTTCCGAAAAAGTTGAGAACGAGGCAACGGAAATCAGCCTGGTGGAAGCCAATCGCCGCAATCCCGCCGCAACGGTTGGTGATTTCATTGCTGAACCTCTGCCTCCCATTGATTTCGGCCGCATTGCTGCGCAGAACGCCAAGCAGGTGATCGTGCAAAAGGTCAGGGATGCTGAGCGCGAGCGCATGTATGACGAATTTAAGGACCGCATTGGCCAGATCGTCAATGGCACCGTCAAGCGGGTTGAATATGGCAATGTGATTGTTGATCTGGGCCGCGGTGAAGCGATTGTCCGGCGCGACGAAGCGCTGCCGCGCGAAACCTTCCGACCCGGTGACCGGGTTCGGGCTTATGTGTTTGACGTGCGCCGCGAGCAGCGGGGGCCGCAGATTTTCCTGAGCCGCACGCACCCTGAATTCATGGCGCGCCTGTTCGGCCAGGAAGTTCCGGAAATTTATGATGGCGTGGTTGAGGTTGTTTCGGTTTCGCGCGATCCCGGCTCACGCGCCAAGATTGCGGTACGCTCAAAGGACGGATCGATTGATCCGGTTGGCGCGTGCGTTGGTATGCGCGGCTCACGGGTTCAGGCCGTGGTGAACGAACTTCAGGGTGAAAAGATTGACATCATCCAGTGGTCGCCCGATGTGGCGACGTTTGTGGTGAATGCGCTGGCACCTGCTGAAGTGGCCAAGGTTGTGCTCGATGAAGAAGCCGAACGCATTGAAGTTGTGGTTCCTGATGACCAGCTTTCGTTGGCGATCGGCCGGCGCGGACAGAATGTGCGGCTGGCCTCGCAGCTCACGGGCTGGGACATAGACATCATGACGGAAGCGGAAGAATCCGAGCGCCGCCAGAAGGAATTTGTGGCCCGCACGGCGCGCTTCATTGAAGCTCTCGATGTGGATGAAACCCTGGCCCAGCTTCTGGCTTCCGAAGGTTTCGACACGGTGGAAGAAATTGCCTTTGTTGATCTGAACGACATTGCCTCCATTGAAGGCCTCGACGAGCAGACTGGCGAGGAGTTGCAGAACCGGGCGCGGGAATATCTTGACCGTGTTTCAAAGGAACAGGATGCACGCCGAATTGAATTGGGCGTGAGCGATGAGCTCAAGGCCCTTGAAAGGGTGAGCGCTGCCATGCTGGTTGCCCTCGGCGAAGCGGGCATCAAGACCATGGAAGACCTGGCCGATTGTGCCACCGATGATCTCACGGGCTGGACCGAGCGCAAGGGAACCGAGAACGTGAAGCACAAGGGAGCGTTCTCAGGCCTTGAGGTTTCGGCGGCCGAGGCGGAAGCCCTGATCATGGCCGCACGGGTCAAGATGGGCTGGATTGAGGCAGCCCATGAGCCTGAAGAAGCTGTCGCGGAAGCTGGGGCTTAAGGAAACAGGGAGGGGCATGGAAGCCGGGCTGGACGAACATTTGACGGAGCGCACTTGCATTGTAACCCGTGAGGTTATGGATGAGGATGCTCTTATTCGCTTTGTTCGCAGCCCCGATGGCCAAGCCGTTCCGGACCTGCAGCGTAAGCTGCCGGGACGGGGTGTCTGGGTATCCCTGAACCGCCAGCGGGTTTCGGAAGCGATCAAAAAAAACCTGTTTTCCCGTGGGTTTAGCGCCGAAACCAAGGCTTCGCCCGAGCTTGCCGAAACAATCGGAGATTTGCTTCGGAAACTGGCCCTTTCGTACTTTTCCCTTGCCAAAAAGGCAGGGGTAGCGGTGTCGGGCAATAGCAAAGTGGAAGAGATGGTCACTAAAAATCTGGCGCAAATCATCCTACATGCGCTAGAAGCACAGCCCGACGGGCGGCGCAAGATTGACAAACTGGCCGCCCCGGATGTGAAAATCATCAATATTTTCCACGTTGATGAATTGGATTTGGCCTTTGGCCGGTCAAATGTGATACATGCTGCCGTGGGCCGGGGCAGGCTTGCCGAAAAGCTGCTTCTGGCCGTGCAGCGGATTGAACGATATGACGCTCCGTCGAGCGCCTAGAGCATGATGCGCCAAAGTTGACAGACTTTGGCGATAACATCATGCTCCAGATTATTGATTTCGATCACGTTTATGATTTTGGATTGATTCAATCCAAAATCATCGTGATCTAATAACTGTAGAGAGAGCATGAACGACAGCAACGACAAGACCGAAACGAAACGCGCCGGCGGGGGAACTTTGACCCTTAAGCGGCCGACGACTGAGCAGAGCAAGGTCAAGCAGAGCTTTTCGCACGGGCGGACGAAGACTGTTGTTGTTGAAACCAAGCGTAAGCGTTTTGGCGACGACAAGCCTACCTCACCGGAGGCGAAGCAGGTGTTCCAGGTGCAGCCGAAGGTGGCAGCACCTGCTGCGGCACCACGCGACACGCAAGCCAGCCGGTCCGGTGTTGTTTTACGCACCCTGACGGATGATGAAAAAGAAGCCCGCGACCGTGCTTTGGTGGGCTCACGGGTCCGCGAGGCGGAAGAGCGCAAGCAGCAGGAAATAGAGGCGCTGCGCCGCAAGGAACATGACGAAAAAGATGCGCGCGATCGCGAAGCTGCGGCCAAACGCAAGGCGGAAGATGATGCGCGCCACCGCGCCGAAGAAGAGGGCAGGCGCAAGGCTGAAGAAGCGGCCAAGAAGCTCAATCCGAAAAGCCTTCAGCAGGCTGATCGTGAAGAGGAAACGGAAGCACGCTCAAAAGGTATTCGCGGCAGTGCCGGTGTCATCAAGCGCAAGATTGAAGTTCCGGCACCCACACGCACCAAGGCCGACATGGATAAGCGCCGTGGCAGGCTCACGGTTGCCAATGCCCTGTCAAATGATGAAGAGCGCAACCGTTCAGTTGCCGCCTTCAAGCGCCGCACCGAACGCCTGAAGAAACAGGCCCAGGGCTTCCAGATGCCAACGGAGAAGATGACGCGCGACATCGTCATTCCGGAAGCCATTACCATTCAGGAATTGGCCAACCGCATGGCGGAACGTGCCGTTGATATCATCAAGATTTTGATGAAGCAGGGCCAGATGCACACCATCAATGACGTGATCGATGCGGATACCGCACAGATCATTGCCGAGGAAATGGGACACCGGGTGAAGCGTGTGTCCGAATCGGATGTGGTCGAAGGCTTGTCAGCCGATACGGATTCCCCTGAACAACTTGTTTCGCGGCCACCGGTCGTCACCATCATGGGCCATGTGGACCACGGCAAGACCTCGTTGCTTGATGCCATTCGCAAGACCAATGTGGTGTCCGGCGAAGCGGGCGGCATTACCCAGCATATCGGCGCCTATCAGGTTGCCACCAAGAATGGCCTTGTGACTTTCATCGATACGCCGGGCCATGAAGCCTTTACCTCCATGCGCCAGCGCGGCGCGAAGGCAACGGACATTGTTGTGCTTGTGGTTGCTGCCGATGACGGCGTAATGCCGCAAACGGTTGAAGCCATCAGCCATGCGCGCGCTGCCAATGTTCCGATCATCGTGGCGATCAACAAGATCGACAAGCAATCGGCAAACCCCAACAAGGTGCGCACCGAATTGCTGCAGCATGAAATCGTTGTCGAAGGCATGGGCGGTGATACGCTTGATGTTGAAGTGTCCGCCATGAAGGGCACGAACCTCGACAAGCTTCTGGATTCCATTCTGTTGCAGGCCGAAGTGCTTGATTTGAAGGCCAATCCAAACCGTGAGGCTTCGGGCCTTGTTGTGGAAGCGCAGCTCGACAAGGGTCGTGGCCCTGTGGCCACGGTTCTGGTGCAGCGCGGAA
>JAHFPK010000239.1 GCA_023266715.1 Hyphomicrobiales bacterium
GGACGGAATTATCGAAGGCGCCCGCAAGGACTTGGCAGCCCTTCAGGCCGCGGGCGTTGATGCGGTGATGTTCGGCAATGAGAATGACAGGCCCTATGAATTCAAGGTCGATATGGCTTCAACCGCCACCATGGCTTATGCCATTGGAGCGCTGCGTTCAGAAATCAGGGTGCCCTTTGGGGTGAATGTCTTGTGGGATCCCATGAGTTCCATGGCCCTGGCTGCCGCCACGGGGGCTTCATTCGTGCGCGAGATCATGACGGGGACCTATGCCTCCGACATGGGGCCGTGGAACCCGGATGCGGGAGCAGCGCTGCGCTACCGCGACCGGCTGGGGCGAAGCGATGTGGCCGTGCTTTATAATGTCTGTGCGGAATTTGCCTATTCACTTGACCGGAGGAGCCTGGCGGATCGGGCCCGCAGCGCAGTATTCTCCAGCATACCCGATGCCATTCTGGTATCCGGCACCATTACTGGCGAAGCCGCCGCCATGTCTGACCTCGAGGAAGTAAAAAAGGCTCTTCCCAATACGCCGGTGCTGGCGAATACGGGGGTGAAGCACGCAACGGTGGCCGATGTTCTCAAAGTGGCTGACGGAGTGATTGTGGGTTCATCACTGAAATTTGATGGCAATACCTGGAATGCTGTCGATCCCGAACGGGCAGCGGACTTCATGCGCATTGTGCGGGCTGCACGGAAGGGCTGACTGAAATGAAAGAGCGCCTGCGCAAACTGACAAGTGATCTGATGCTCATTCCGGGCCTCAGCGGCCATGAGGACCGGGTGCGCCGCGCCATTACAAAGGAACTTGGCAAGCTCGGCCTTGCTGCAAAGACCGACCGCCTTGGCAATTTGTTTGCAACGATTGAGGGTGATCCAAAACTTCCGAGCGTGATGCTGTTTGCCCATATGGACCAGCTCGGATTCGTGGTGCGCCGAATTGAGGCCAATGGCCTGATCCGGGTTGAGCGGCTGGGCGGTGTACCGGAACGGGCCCTGGCCTCACAGTCTGTGCTCCTGTGCGTTGGCGAGGGACACGATGTTGCCGGGATCATTGCCAACAAAAGTCACCACGCCACCACGCCGGAAGAAAAATACAAGGTATTGCCCTACGCGGAAATCTTCATCGATGCCGGGTTTGCCAGCGCCGATGCGGTGCTGGCGGCAGGAATCAATATCGGCACGCCGGTTGTCTATGAACCCAAGGTCCTTGCTCTTGCCGATGGCAGAATTGCAGGCACCTCGGTTGATGACCGCGCGGCCTGCGCCGTCGTCATTGAAGTGGCCCGCGCGCTTTTGCAGGCCAAGAAAAAGCCGACCACACATATTCTGTTTTCCGTGCTTGAGGAATTTAACCTGCAAGGTGCTGTCACGGCAGCGCGCAAGCTTGCACCCGACATTGCCATCCAGCTTGATCTTATCCTTGCAACGGATACGCCAGACATGGCGACGCGCGGCGATGTGAAGCTTGGGGCTGGCCCTGCCATGAGCCTCTACAGCTTTCATGGCCGCGGCACGCTCAATGGCACCATTCCCCACCCTGCCCTCGTCAGCCTCTTTTCATCTACGGCCAACAAGGAAGGCCTGACGCTGCAGCGCAGCGCCCATGTGGGAGCGCTCACCGATTCATCCTATGTGCAATTGCTGCATAAGGGGATCGCTGCCATCGATCTTGGTTTTCCCTGCCGCTACACCCATTCCTCCCTGGAGGTCTGCGATCCCGCAGACCTCACGGGCCTTACCCAATTGCTGGTCGCAGGGATTACCGGCATCGATCAGACTTTTTCCCTCGACCGTGATCGCTACACCTGATGAAATATTACCTCGGCATCGATATTGGAACTTTCGAGTCGAAGGGAATTCTGGCCGACCAACACGGCAACATCGTTGCCAGCGCCGCCAAGCCCCACAGGATGCTGGTTCCGCAGGCGGGCTGGGCTGAACATCGCGCAGTCGAAGATTGGTGGGACGATTTTACTTTCATAGCCAGGAAGCTTTTGGCCGACGGCAAAGTTGATCCGGCTTCAATCAGGGCCGTGGGCACCAGCGCCATCGGCCCCTGCATGCTGCCGGTGAATGAAGCGGGCGAGCCGCTGATGAACGCAGTGCTCTATGGGGTGGACACCCGGGCTGCACAGGAAATCGACGAACTTGCTTCGAAGATCGGAGCCAAACGGATTCTTGATCACTGCGGCAATGCACTGACTTCCCAATCGGTGGGACCGAAAATCCTCTGGCTCAAGCGCAATCGGCCTGACATTTTTGCTAAGGCCCACAAAATTCTTACCTCCACGTCCTATCTGGTCTTCCGCCTCACCGGAAAATTCGTGATCGATCACTATACGGCTGCCAATAACGCCCCGCTCTATTCGGCGGAACGGCGCGCATGGAGCAATGAACTGGCATCTGACATCATTCCGCCCGAACGCCTGCCGGACATCGCATGGACGACTGATATTGTTGGTGTCGTCTCGGCGAAGGCCGCAAGAGAAACTGGGCTCGCAGAAGGAACGCCGGTCATCTGCGGCACCGTTGATGCGGCGGCGGAAGCCATAAGCGTAGGCGTGCTGGAACCCCGCGACATGATGCTGATGTATGGCTCCACCATTTTCATCATCGCGGTTACGTCCAAGCGCGTGAAAGACAGCAGGCTATGGTATGCGCCCTGGCTATTTCCAGGGCAACATGCCTCGATGGCAGGCCTTGCGACCAGCGGAACACTCACCCATTGGTTTCGGGAAACACTGGCACGGGACCTGGAACCCGCTCAGGCCATGGACATGCTTGTTGCCGAAGCGAATGCATCGCCGGCAGGCGCGAAGGGTCTTGTCTTGCTGCCCTATTTTTCCGGTGAGCGCACACCCATCCATGATACTCACGCAAAAGGTACAATCATCGGGCTCAACCTCACCCACACCCGCGGCGATCTCTTTCGCAGCCTTCTTGAAGGCATTGCCTTCGGCACAAACCACATCCTTGAAACCTACGATGACGTGGGCGAAACTCCGCGGAACATTTTTGCGGTTGGCGGCGGCACCAAGAATAAAGTCTGGGTTCAGGCGACATCGGACATTTCCGGCAAAACCCAAGTCCTCCACAGCAAATCCATGGGCGCATCTTACGGCAATGCCTTCCTGGCAGCCATCGCCGTGGGTGATGCAAAGCCTCAAGACATCAAAACCTGGAATCCGATTGCATCAGAATTCATCGCCAACACTGAACATGCCGAAATTTACCGCAAACACTACGACGTGTTTCGCAACCTCTATGAACGCAACCGCGACCTGATGAAACTTCTGGGATGAAACTGCTGAGCTATTGTGCAGCGCACCAGCTTTTTGCATGCTTTACACGCGTAAAAAATTCATTCGGGAGACCCCCGCATGAATTGACATCCGGCAAAGCTGGCGCATAGTATCAAGTGACTTTGTTACCTAACGAATACGCAGCCCTCTCAGAAAATTGGAGAGCGAAATGCACGGTGACTTAGCAAGAAGAATTATAACCCACTGGGAGGATCCTCAATGAAAATCGAACTTTTAAACCGGATGGTGATGAACCGCCGGACCTGGCTCAAGGGCACGGCGGCCGTTTCAGCCGCAGGCGCCGCGGGCTCATTCGGCATGTTGAACACGCCAGCTTCCGCCGCCGATGATCTCCGAGCGCAGATGCTGCAGATTCCGGGCGTTGGCAAAGGTTCGCCCACGGATGCGGACTGGCAAAAGGTTGGTGAACTAACTCTTGGTGCCACCAAGGCCAACGTCAAGGAAGGCGAATTCAAAGGCGTTGACCTGACCTTCATGGGCCTCAACAACCAGAACCTACATAACCTGTTGTTCCGTGGTTTCCTGAAGCCATGGGAAGCCTATACGGGCGCCACGATCAAGTGGATCGATTTGGCCCAGGCCGATTACAATGCACGTCTGCAGCAATCCATTGCGACGGGAACCGTTGACTTCGACATCATCGAAATGGGCGCGCCCTTTGAAGGTGACGTTTGCGGCAAGGGTCTGGCTTCCGTAATGCCGGATTGGGTGAAGACGCAAATCGAAATGGATGACTATGTAGGCTACCTTAAAGCTCCGGTTGGAACGTGGGGCGGCAAGACCTACCGCATCTCAATCGACGGCGACTGTCACACCTTCAACTATCGCACCGACTATTTTGCCGATGCTGACCTTGCTGCCGCCTGGAAGGCTGAGGGCCACGAGGGTGACTGGGCCGTTCCAAAGACCTGGCAAAAGGTACAGGAAGTCACCAAGTTCCTTAAAGGAAAAAAGATTGGTGGCCAGGATGCCTATGGCTATCTCGATCCGATCAAGGGCTGGGGCGGCTTCGGCTTCTACTTCCTTGGCTCGCGTGCCACGGCTTATGCCAAGCATCCGGACGACAAGGCCTGGCTGTTTGATGTTGATACAATGAAACCACGCATCAACAATCCGGCCTGGGTGCGCGCTATTCAGGACGTGATCGATGCCTTACCATCGGAACCTGCCGACCAGCTCAATGCCGATCCCGGCACAACGGGCTTCCAGCAGTTCCTCGCCGGTACGGGCTCGATGCTTTCGTGGTGGGGCGACATTGGTTCCAACGCCAAGACCAGCGACAGTTCCGTTGTCGGCGACACGACCGGCTTCTCGATCCTGCCAGGCTCTGAC
>JAHFPK010000240.1 GCA_023266715.1 Hyphomicrobiales bacterium
CGCGAATGAGTGCGAACAGCAGGTCGTCGCGCAAATCCTTGCGCCGCGCATTCACCAGTGCACGCATGTAATCGCTGAAGGCAACGGTGGCCGCAACTGCAGCGTCTTCAACGGCGCGGTCACGCCGCGCCATATACATGGCCACCATGTCATGCGACCAGCTCAGAAGCTGATCTGCCTTGTCTGTGGGAACACCCAGCAACTCGCAGATGACGATGATCGGAATGGGCGTGGCGTAAGCTGACAGCAGGTCAACTTCATCC
Source organism: Hyphomicrobiales bacterium (assembly GCA_023266715.1). Classification (GTDB taxonomy): domain Bacteria; phylum Pseudomonadota; class Alphaproteobacteria; order Rhizobiales; family Aestuariivirgaceae; genus Aestuariivirga. The sequence goes on from JAHFPK010000240.1 coordinate 264, forward strand.
ACTTTCTCAAAGCCATCGATCAATTGATTGGAAAGACTCTCGATTTTCGGCCGCAGGCGTTCCACCTGGCGCGACAGGAAGGCCCGGCTGACCAGCCCGCGCAACCGGGTGTGAACCGGTGGCTCAAGCTCCAGCAGCGAATGCTGCTCGAAATCATAAAAAGGCTTGAGGCGCGCCGGAATCTCGGCCAGTCCCAGTTCCTCCCGGCTGGCCACATGGAGAATTTGCCGACCGAAGCGCCTGTCCCGCAAAAGCGCATTAACATCCTCGTGGCCCGCGAAACACCAATAGCCATATTGCTGCCATTTGAATGCTGGCACTTTCCGGCGCAGCTCATGGTAAGTGGGGTAGGGGTTTTCGTAGAACTGCGTGTCGCGCGGGTCTAGGTCTACGCTTCGGATGTTGGAATCAATCTTCATGGGAACTAGCTTAGCGAAAATGAAAGTCTATATCAGTGTCGATATCGAGGGCGTGGCTGGCATAACCCATTGGGACGAGACCAACAAAACCCATGCCGATTATGCGGAATTTCGCGAGCAGATGACGCGTGAGGCCGTGGCCGCCATTGAGGGTGCCAAGGCCGCAGGCGCCACCGAAATCTGGGTCAAGGACGCCCACGAGACCGGGCGTAACCTGATTGCCTCAATGTTACCGGACGATGTGAAGCTTATCCGCTCTTGGGCGGGGCACCCCCTGTGCATGGTGCAGGAACTGGATGAGACATTCGCTGCGGTGATGATGGTGGGCTACCATGCGGCGGCGGGGTCCGAAGCCAATAGTTTGGCTCACACTCTTTCCAGTGATGCTATTTTAATCACTCTTGACAGCAAGCCCGCCTCGGAATTTCTGGTCCATGCCCTGGCGTCCTCCATGCTGGGTGTTCCCACCGTATTTGTGACAGGCGACAAGGGCCTTATGGATGAAGTCCAGCAAACCAACCCGGCCATTGGTTGCTGTGCTGTGAAAGAGGGCCGTGGCCAATCGACAATATCCATGACTCCTTCGGCCGCAGTCAATGCCATTCGCACAGGTGCTGAGAAGGCGCTGAAGGGTGACTTGAAAAAATCGCTTTTGAATGTGCCGAAGCGCACCATATTGGAAATAACTTACGGCAACCCAAATCTCGCTTACCGCCATAGCTGGTACCCCGGCTGCAAACATATCGGCAATCGAACCATTCGCTTTGAGACGGATAACTACTTCGATGCCCTCAGGATGTTGAATTACGTAACATGACCAGCGAACACACCTCCCAAAAAGAATTCATCTTCCTTGTCGCCCTGCTCACCGCCACGGTAGCCATGTCGATTGACACCATGCTGCCGGCCCTTGGCGCGATCAGCAATGAATTCGGCGTAGCCGATCCCAACCAGCGGCAGTATATTATCACTTCGTTCTTTGGCGGCATGACCATCGGCACGCTGATCTCCGGCCCCATCTCTGACAGCACGGGACGGAAACCCGCCATTTTTGCGGGCCTTTTGCTTTATCTCGCAGGCACAACGCTGTGCCTTTTCTCCACCAGTTTTACAGTGCTGCTGTTCGGCCGCGGCCTTCAGGGTCTTGGCGCCGCATCGCCCCGCATTGTGTCCATGGCCATGGTGCGCGACGGGCATGGCGGAGCCGCCATGGCGCGCATCATGTCCTTCGTCATGTCGGTGTTCATGCTGGTGCCGATCCTGGCGCCGTCAATCGGGCAACTCGTTTTGTTCGTGGCAAATTGGCGCATGATTTTTGTGGGCTTCCTCGGCATGGCCGTGATCGCTGCAATCTTTCTGGAAGTGCGCCAGGAGGAAACCCTGCCGAAGGAAAAACGCGTGGCCTTTTCCGCCGGCAACCTGTGGGAAGCCGCGGTTGAGTTTTTCCGCCACCCAATGGCGTGGGGCTACACCATTGCGGTCGGCCTCATTTTCGCGGCGTTCATTTGTTACCTCGGAACGTCACAGCAAATTTTTGCCGAACAGTATAAACAGGGCAGCTTGTTCGCCGTTTGGTTCGGCGCCTTTGCCGTGGCCATTGCCATTGCCATGATAGTCAACGGCAGGATGGTGATGCATTATGGCATGCGCGCCCTTTCCAAATGGGCCCTGCGTGGCGATATCGCCCTGTCGGGCGTATTCCTGCTGGTCTCGCTGTTGACGGCCGGCCAGCCGCCCCTCTGGGCGCTTGGCATCTACCTGTTCGGAACTTTCTTTTGCTGCGGCATTCTCTTCGGCAATTATAACGCCATGGCAATGGAGCCGGTGGGCCATATTGCCGGGATGGCGGCGGCCATCTCCGGCACCCTGTCATCCTTTGTGGCCATTGGCATCGGAACCTGGATAGGCCAGATGTATGATGGCACGATCATGCCATTGGTTTATGGCTTCCTGTCCATGGGATTGGCGGCCCTGCTGTTCAGCGAATGGGTGGAATGGGCCAAAGGGAGAGAGGTGAAAAATCCTCGTCTTGTCGATTGACCTGATAGTCTGGTAGTTGGTCAGCCGTGTTCAAACCTTATTCAGCATTGGCGCTTGCCCAGCACGCCCTGTCGCCCGAACGGCCCTGGCCGCGGGCGTGGCGTTCGCCTGAACCGAAGAGTTCCTACGATGCTATTATAATAGGCGGCGGCGGGCACGGGCTGGCCACTGCCTATTATTTGGCAAAGAACCACGGGTTGCGGAATGTGGCGGTACTGGAGCGGGCCTATATCGGCTCCGGAAATGTGGGACGCAACACCACGCTGATCCGCTCCAACTATGTGATCGACGGCAATACCCAGTTTTTCGAGCACTCCATGAAGCTCTGGGAGGGTCTTTCCCACGATCTGAATTTCAATTGCATGGTGTCCCACCGAGGGCAGGTGGTGCTGGCCGTGAACCCAGTGCAGCTTGATACCTTCGCAAGGCGCGGCAATATCATGCGGCTCAACGGCATTGACGCCGAATTGCTGGACCGCGGGCAGGTGATGACGCTGCTGCCTTATCTCGACTACTCAAAGGAAGCGCGTTGGCCCATCTGGGGAGGCATATTGCAGGAGCGGGCGGGCACCGTGCGCCACGATGCGGTGGCCTGGGGCTATGCGCGGGCTGCCGATACGCTGGGCGTGGACATTATAGAGAATTGTGAAGTCACGGCCTTTGTCATGGATGAGGGCAACGCTATCGGCGTTGAAACTTCGCGCGGGAAAATTCTCGGCGGAAAAATTGGCATCGCCGTTGCCGGCCATTCCTCCCATGTGGCCAAAATGGCGGGACTGCGTCTGCCCATCGAAAGCCACATCCTGCAAGCCTTTGTCACCGAGCCCGTAAAACCCATGGTGCATCACGTCGTCTCCTGGGGGGCGGAGCTTTTCTATCTCTCGCAGTCCGACAAGGGCGGCATGGTGTTCGGCGGCCATATCGACGGCTTCAATACCTATACCCAGCGCGGGCAGTTCCCGCGCATTCAAACCGTGGCGGAATGCGCGGTATCGCTGCTGCCCTTCATGTCGAAGCTGCGCCTGCTGCGCCACTGGGGCGGCATCATGGACATGACGCCCGACGGCGCTCCATTCATTTGCCGCACGAACATCAAAAATCTCTATTTCAATGGCGGCTGGTGTTACCAGGGCTTCAAGGCCACGCCAGCGAGCGGCTGGACCTTTGCCCACACGATTGCGCACGACGAAGAGCATGATTTGAACCGCTGCTATTCCCTTGATCGCTTTGAAAAGGGCAAAGAGCTTGACGACTACGGCATCGGCAACTGGACGTACAAGCAATGAGAATTCCATGCCCCCATTGTGGTGAACGTGACGTCAGCGAATTCCGCTACGGCGGCGATGCCACGAAGCAACGCCCGAAGCACGGCGAGGGCAACCTCAAGACTTGGCATGACTATTACTTCCTTTTCGACAATCCCAAGGGCGCGCACACCGAATACTGGCAGCATGTGCTGGGCTGCAGGCAGTGGTTCAAGCTAAAGCGGAATACGGCGACGAACGAAATCGGAGAGGCGTCATGAGCCCCAATGTCGCGCAATCGAATTTGCGGCAAAAAGCCCTCATCCGCCCTTCGGGCACCTTCTCCCATTCTGCGAACGGGAGAAGGCGCTTTATGATTATCGCCTTCTCCCGTGCCTCTTGGCATGGGAGAAGGTGGCCGACAGGCCGGATGAGGGCACCCTTGACACAAGGGAGCTTATCCCCATGACGGCATTCCGCAGGCTTGAGAAGGGTGGCCGTATTGACCGCAGCAAGGCGATTAGCTTCACCTATGACGGCAAACCACTAAACGGATTTGCGGGCGATACACTGGCCTCGGCTTTGCTTGCCAATGGCAAGACTCTGACGTCACGGAGTTTCAAGTATCATCGCCCAAGGGGAATTGTGTCCGCTGGTGTTGAAGAGCCCAACGGCCTTTTCAC
>JAHFPK010000241.1 GCA_023266715.1 Hyphomicrobiales bacterium
CCGTTGATGCCGGAGGCGATAAGCGCCTCAACGACACGCGCAGTCTCGTCCAGATCCACTGTATTTTCAGCCCGCCAATCACTCGCATTTTCTTTTGCGGGAGTCGGGACAATCGCCCAGGCTCCTTTGATGTCTTTTGCCTCCAATAGTCCTTTTTCTCTCATGTTGTCTATTCCTTTAACACTGTGTGAGACTCACTGACCGTGATGACATCAATTTGCCCCAGGGTTCTCTTTGATGAGGGGGATTCACGGATTATTTTCTTATTTGACTTCGCCAAATAATCCTCCACCATGAACAATCGATCATTGCCCCACCACATTTCATCGCCAATGATGATTGTCGGAACCCCAAAAACACCTCGAGATATCGCTTCCTGGTTACTCGCTTCATAGGCATCACGCGCCTCACCGGAGCCGAGAAACTCCAGGAACTTATCCGGATCCCAGCCAAGCCGAAGCGCCAAGGTTTTCAGCAAGGCTTCATCATCAGGGGCGCCGCCTTCCACCCAAGTCATTTGGTAGGCTTCCTTAACGTAGGCGGTCGCATCACCGTTTTGCCTCAAAGCATAAAAAACCCCTTTGTTGATCCTCTCGGTGTTCAAATCAACAGGGAATCCCAAGGGGATCCCATACATCGCTGCCCAACGCTTCAAGTCCTTCACCAGGTAGTTCAGTTTTACCGGAAGCTGACTATTTGACGGGCCGTTATTACCAATGGCCCGCTTGATTCGCGGCAGATCAATCGGCTTGTAGCCAATATCCGCCCTGTATTGCCCGGCGAGATGGACCAGACGATGCCGCGCCAGATAGGCAAATGGACTCATGAAATCGAAATAAAAATCGATCCTGGTCATCATTGCGCCAAGCCCTCAGGCGGCCTTCAATTCCATGTAACCGCAACCCGTAATCCACTCGGGTACCGGCTCATATGCAATTAACTTCCCCTTGGTCTTGCCCAGGGCGCCCATCGCAAGAATCCAGTTCTTGATTTCCAACCCGCCATTTCCGCCTTCTCGAATAATTTCGTCATCACTGATGGCAATCAGGGATTCGGCATCTCCGCTCTCGACAAAGGAAATGATTTTTCTATCCCATTCGATATTGACCTTCCCCATCTCGGCCATTCCTACCCAGTGGCTAATGCCGCCCGTGCCGAGGATTGCCACCCGTTCACCGCCGCCCCAGGCGGCAATTGCCTTGCCAACGATCTGGCCGATTTGAAAAGCGCGCCGGCTGGATATAACGGGTGCTATACCAGAATTGATATAGATGGGAATGCTTTTTACGCTGGCAACGGGCCGCACTGCGTACTCAATGGGAATCATCGCGGCATGATCGAGCAGGAAGGTCTTTGAAACGGTCCAGTCAATGCCATGGTCGAATCCATATTGCATGATGTGCAAGGCAAGAGGTTCATTGTTCCGTATGGACCGGCGAGGAATTCCAAGCCATGCATCCTCTGCCGGCCCCTCCACATCCCCCACACCGATCATGCACTGCGGAATGCATGCCGGGCCGTTCAACGTATAGTGATCATCGCCAATGACGACGACGGTATCAATATGCAGGTCACGAATTCTTGATGCAATTGTGGCGTAAGCATCCATGCAGGCCTTGCGCTTATTCTCTGGCGGAGCCATAGGGATGGAAGCCATCAACGGTACATGGGGCATTAGAAAACCAGCTACGATTTGTGCCACGGGAAGACTCCTTTAAAGTTTTTTGCCAAATGGAAGAGTTTCAGCGATCAGTCACGTGCTGCGAGGCGCATTCATACGCCGCATGTATTCAGGCATTTCAAGGTCGCCGTGTATCGCGCCCCAGGCCAATAAGGCCAACATCTGGCTGCATCCTCTATCGGTCAGTTCCCGCACATCCCAACGCTTGAGCAGATCTTTTTCATCTTCAGCCAGAGCATATTGGTTAAGCAACTCATCCGCCTTTGCTTCGTCCATCAAGGCCAGCTTCTTCTCCGGAAATTTGGTCAGTTCCCACAGAACCTTCTCTACCGCATTAATACTCATTGCGTTGTCTCCTATGGTTTGTCATCGCGCATGAAATCCCCTCACTGCTGTGGCTGGATCTATATTTGGCTATCTGCTTCGCGCCACAAATCAAGCGCCTGTTGTGCAGGCCGATCCGAATAACTGAACAGAACACATTCAGTTAATGCCTCGAATGAATAGGGCATCCATGAAGGGCATACAAAAACGTCCTTCGCGTTGAACTCAAGCGTCACGCCACCAACAGTGCATTTTCCACTGCCTTCAACCACCGAGAATACGGTGGAATCAGTCGCTTGATAGGCCTTGCCCTTGAAGCCTGCGGGAAGAAGCTGCATGAATGTTCCAATGCTTGGCATCGGCCAACCGCCCGTCACCGGATTTACATACTGAAGTTTATAGCCCCATGAGGGATGAGCATCCTGGGCATGCCTCAAAACATGCAATGCTTCGAGTGTGCGCTCATAGGGATACCAGAATAGCGGCGAAGTCTTTGACTTCCGGGTGTACTCAACGGGTTTCATTGCGTTGCCGAACATTGCCAGATTAAGACGCTCGCTCCGGTTAACCTTTTGCGTATCGGCTTCATATTTTTCGAAGTATTGCGCGTTAAACATCTCAACAATCGGCAAGTCCAGTCCATCCAGCCAAACCATGGGTTCATTGGACGTGTTTCCATGGTCATGCCACATGAACTGAGGCGTGATTACAAAATCCCCCACATTCATCTTGACCTTCTGCCCATCAACGGCAGTGTACGCACCAGAGCCATGCATGACAAAACGCAAAGCAGACTGGGAATGCCGATGGGTCGGAGCGACTTCTCCGGGAAGAATAAGTTGCAGTCCGGCATAAAGGCTTTGGGTGATCCGGGATTTCCCAGGAAGGCCTGGATTCTCTAAAACCAATACTCGACGCTCTGCCTGTTTTGCGGTAATCAACTCTCCAGCCTGCTGAATCCAGGGCCAAACAGTCTTCCATTTCCAAAGATATGGTTTGCACAGCGCCGGAGGAGATTCGGGAACAATGACTCCCAACACTTCCCAAAGAGGCGTACAGCTGCCGGTAGCAATTCGCTCATAAAAATCTTGACGTGCAGCCTGGATTTCTGGATTTGTGGCGCCCATGTTTTCCTCCGAAGTTAATTGCTAATTTTGCAAGCCGACAGCAACTGCCATAGAGCCGATACCAGCGAACTCCGTGAGTATCGTGTCATTGGGCACTACTGGTCCAACACCTTTGGGCGTGCCGGTGAGAATCACATCACCCGGATGCAATGTGTAAAACCGTGAGGCGTATTCAATAAGTTCAGGGATAGAAAGAACCAAATCCCGTGTATTGGCAAACTGACGAACATCCCCATTCACCTTTAGCGAGAAGTCCAGGTTGCCTGGATCCGGAATATCGTCAGCAGTAACCAGCCAGGGACCCAAAACCGTAAAGGTATCCACCGACTTTCGCAGACTACGTTCTTCCGGACCACGAACCGTCATGTCCAAACCGATGCAGTAAGCTGCAACATGGGACATTGCATTTTCTTTCGGGATATTGCGGCCAGGTTTTCCAATAATTACGGCGAGCTCGGCTTCATGATCATTCCGCCTCTCCGCGTGAGATATTCTGACCGTTTCGCTCTGACCAATTACTGAGCTTGTAGCCTTAAGGAAAAGGCCGATCCGCTGAATCTCTTGTACCTGGGCCTGAAAATTAATTTCAGGATCGGCACGGGCCTCCTCAAGATGCTTTTTATAGTTAACCGGAGCGCCGATGACCTTCCCTGGATTGGCTACCGGACTGAGCAACATGACGCTGTCGAGTGACAGGGACGGCGCTGTCGGCGCCAGTTCTCTCACCCGTTTGCACACCTCATCAAGATGGGCAATCAATAAATCGTACCGCGGCAGTGGGTAGGTGCAAACTGGCAGCGCCTCCAACGCAGATGTAACGTCACGTACCGTATCCCCATCAACGAGGCCCAAGCGGTCTTTATTAAAGCGACAAAGTTTCATTTGGTGGCATTCCTCGGAGCAACGCGGGCCGACAAAACCGACCCACGCAAAGGGTAATTGGGATCAGAACTGTGATACAGGCACATTCAATATGAGGCCATCGAGTTCCGGAGCAACAATTAAACGGCAACTCAAACGACTGTTGGATTGAATGTTGACCGCAAATGCAAGCGTTTTTTCTTCCAACTCGCTCTTCTCCGGCAATTTTTCAATCCAGGCAAAATCAACATACACTTGGCAAGTTCCGCAAGCGCAATTGCCGCCACATGATCCTTCGATTCCGGGCACACTATTGTCGATCGCCGCTTGTTCGATGGAGACCCCGTCTTCAGCGTCGATGCTGTGAACCTGTCCGTCATGCGTCACAAATTGAATGGTAGTCATAGTGTATTCTCGCTATGTGATTCTCATAATGTGTCATTTTGGCTAAGCGGCTAGTTGCTCACTGCGCATGCCAACCGGGTATCGTTATTTATTGAGTCCGCATCCGCCTTATCGAAGCTTTACCGGCAAAGAATTGAGCCCTCGGAATCGTGCAGCCTGATAGAAGACAGGCTTTCCCGCCAAGGCTATTTTCGGGAAACGGCGAAACAGCAGCGGGAGCGCGACGGTCGCCTCCATGCGCGCCA